>CAZTES010000233.1:0-5020 GCA_964612275.1 uncultured Rikenellaceae bacterium | reverse complement strand
CGGCAGGCATCCAGGATAACAATGTTGATGTTTTCAGGATAATATTCAAATTTATCAACCACTTTATTTACATCTACAGCTTCAATTTCAACGGCTAACCGGTCCACCAATTGAGCATCGACAGGCAATAAATAGTTAATTCCATCTAATTGAACTCCATGACCTGCATAATAAAACAGGGCGACATCACAATTTCCCAGTTTACGCCAAAAATCCAGGATAGCATCATCCATTTGCTTTTTCGTGGCATCTGTTTCTTTTATAACTGTAAAACCTAAATCCTGTAACGTATTTGCAATCAAATTGGCATCGTTTACTGGGTTGCGTAGTTCTCCACTATACTGGTAGGCAGCATTGCCTATTACCAGGGCTAAACGTTTTTCACTAACCTGAGCCAATAACTGTAAGCTGATTAAAAAAACTGTAAAAAAACCAATGATTCGTTTCATAGACAGTATTTTAACAAACGTTCATTATACTTGTACGGTCTGGCTGCTACCGGTCTGACCAATCGGAAGACACGCAATCCGTCAGACCCGAAATGGGTCAGACGGTACCCGATTTAATTCAATTTGAGTTATTTAAGCGAATTTATTAAATAATATTAAAATAAGCCAGTTTTAAAATGTATATATTTGACAGTGAAGGGATGCCTGCCCGATGATCTACCTGCCGGAGGCATGGCAGACGGGCCTGCGGAAAGACCATTTGTGCCGAAGGTGGCATAGCCATGTTCCGAAGGAATCCCTATGGGGCCCATGGCAAAACAATTTGAAACAACCTGAAACTATATGAAACAATATATTTATCTTTGCCGCATTACAATAAACCCCAAAGCTTTTCTACTCTGAATGCAAACCGAAATTATTACGATAGGTGATGAACTGCTGATCGGGCAGGTGGTCGATACCAATTCGGCCTGGATGGCTGGCAAACTGAACGAGGCGGGAATAGACGTTATCCGGATCACCACCATCGGGGATGAAAGGGAAGAGATCATGACTGCCCTCGATGAGGCAAGGAAACGGGCAGGGATCATCCTCATTACAGGGGGAATCGGACCTACCCCGGACGATATTACCAAGGAAACCCTGGCAGCATATTTCAACTGCCGGATGGTGGTTAATCAAAAAATTCTGCAAGAGATTGAGAGATTTCTCAAATCCCGGTCCATTCCGATGAATGAGCAAAACCGGAAACAGGCTGAGGTCCCTGAAAAAACCGAGCTCTTATCGAACCAACATGGTACGGCTGCCGGGATGTGGTTCGAAGAGCAGGATATCATCTTTGTATCGATGCCCGGAGTGCCGCATGAGATGAAGGCATTGATGGAGCATGAAATCATTCCCCGGCTTAAAACCAGGTATCATCTGCCACCCATCCTGCACAGGACAATCCTGACCTATGGGACATTCGAGGCTAAACTGGCAGAGATCCTGAGTGATTTTGAGAAAAACCTGGATTCATCCATCAAACTGGCTTACCTGCCATCCAACGGCGTCATCCGGTTGCGGTTCACCATGCATGGATCCCATGAAAAAGAGATGGAAAGGATCCTCGATCGTGAAATAAAAAAGCTTTACCGGATCATCCCGCAATACATTTTCGGAACCGAAGAGGATACACTGGAAAAAATTGTGGGTGAGCTGCTGATAAAGAGGAAAGCAACCCTGTCCATTGCCGAGAGCTGTACCGGCGGAAACTTGTCGCGCCGGATAACCAGCATGCCGGGCAGCTCGGTTTATTTCACCGGATCGGTGGTCGCCTATTCGAATGATATAAAACTGAATGTATTGAATATAAACCTGAAAAGCCTGACAGACCATGGATCGGTAAGCCGTGAAGTGGCAGAGGAGATGGCTGCCGGGGTTCGTGAACATTTCAAAACCGATTATTCCATATCCACCACAGGCATTGCCGGCCCCGATGGCGGAACAGCCGAAAAACCGGTCGGGCTGGTCTGGATCGCCGTGGCTTCCGGGGAAAAGGTGATCTCCCATAAATTCCTTTTTGGTGGAAACCGGGAACGCAACATCGAACGGGCATCCCTGACCGCGTTGAATATGTTACGGATGGTTTTACTAAAAGCCGATGAGAGTTAACTGTTTAGGAATATCCAACCATTAACTTATAACCTTTAACTATTAACTGCTTTCTAGAAGCACCGGGCCATCATCCGGGAACAAACTGCCTCGTTGAGGTAAATTACTAAAAAAATCTGCAACAATATTTGATTAATTCAATAAAATTCAATTATTTTGCGCACGATTTTGAAACACACACGATACAGATCATAAGCAGACATGTCAAGAGTTTGTCAAGTTACGGGAAAGAGGGTTATGGTTGGAAACAATGTTTCCCACTCGAAGAGGAGAACCAAAAGGAAGTTCTACCCAAATCTATTTACCAGGAAATTCTTCCTTCAGGAGGAAAATCGTTGGATAACCCTCCGGGTATCAGCATCCGGGTTGCGCCTTATCAATAAGAAAGGACTCTTTACCGTGCTGAAAGAGGCAAAAAAGAAAGGGTATATTACAAGCTATTAAAACGATATCTCATGGCAAGAAAAGGGAACAGGGTGCAGGTTATAATGGAATGCACAGAACATAAGGATAGTGGACTCCCCGGCACGTCAAGGTACATTACCACAAAGAACCGTAAAAACACTCCGGACAGGCTGGAGCGGAAAAAATATAACCCGATTTTAAAGAAAGTAACCCTGCACAGGGAGATAAAATAAAAGAGCATGGCAAAGAAGGTTGTTGCAACACTGAAAACAGGTACCGGAAAAGATTTTACCAAATGCATCAAGCTGATAAAGTCAGAGAAGACCGGTGCATATACATTTAAGGAGGAGATCGTACACAATTCCCATATCAAAGACTTCTTCGAGAAAAAGTACCGGTAATATAACCCTTGCTTGAACGACTTGAAAGCTTTCTTCCGCTCCAAAAGAAGAAAGCTTTTTTTATCTTTGTAACTGAAATTGAAACCATACATCCATGGCTCGCTTAGGCTTCTTTACACGAGAAAAAAAGGAGAACCTGAATAAAGGGCTCGAGAAAACCAAGGAGAGTGTATTCAAAAAACTCTCACGGGCTGTTGTCGGGAAATCCAGGGTGGATGACGAGGTGCTGGACAACCTGGAAGAGGTGTTGATCAGTTCCGACGTCGGTGTCGATACCACCCTGAAGATCATTGAACGGATAGAAGAACGCGTTTCCCACGATAAATTTCTGAATACCAGTGAATTAAATGTAATTCTTAAGGAAGAGATCGCTGCCCTGCTGGAAGAGAATAACCCCGACAGCCATTTCAATTTTGAATCGATCGCTGAAAATAAACCCTACGTGATCATGGTGGTAGGGGTGAATGGCGTCGGGAAAACAACCACCATTGCTAAACTGGCATACCAGCTCAAAAAATTTGAAAAAACGGTTCTCCTCGGAGCGGCAGATACGTTTCGCGCAGCAGCAGTCGACCAACTGCAGATATGGGCTGACAGGGCAGGAGTGGAGATGGTGAAACAAAAAATGGGATCCGATCCGGCTTCCGTCGCATACGATACACTCGCCTCTGCGAAAGCAAGAGATGTTGATGTGGTTATCGTGGATACAGCCGGCAGGCTGCATAACCGGGTCAACCTGATGAATGAGCTTGCCAAAATTAAAATGGTGATGAAAAAAGTGATCCCGGATGCCCCGCATGAGATCCTCCTTATCCTCGATGGATCCACAGGGCAAAATGCATTTGAGCAGGCAAAACAGTTTACAAAAGTTACCGAAGTCACTGCCCTGGCATTGACCAAACTGGATGGTACCGCCAAAGGTGGAGTGGTGATCGGGATCTCTGACCAGTTCAAAATTCCGGTTAAATATATTGGCATTGGTGAAAAGCTGGATGATATCCAGGTTTTCAACAAAGCCGAATTTGTTGATTCACTGTTTGGTTAAGCTGCCCTCTTTTCCACCCGTAAATCAAGGAGATGAAATCCAAACCCAGGAAAATCAGAGTGGTTACCCTCGGGTGCCCTAAAAATGTGGTTGATTCGGAAATTCTGCTGAAACAGCTGGAAAACAACCGGGTACAATTAATCCCGGAGCACAGCAACGCGCAGGCTGATACAGTAATTGTAAATACCTGCGGGTTTATCCAGGATGCCAAAGAGGAGTCGATCGATACGATCCTTCATTATGCCCGGGAAAGGGAAAAAGGGAATATCCGGAATTTATATGTAATTGGTTGTTTGTCTGAGCTTTATAAAAACGATCTCCGATCCGAAATACCCGAAGTGGACCATTTTTTCGGAGTGAATGACCTGCAAGAAATCATGAACAACCTTGGTCTCGATTACCGGAAAGAGCTGGTAGGGGAGAGGTCCCTTACCACACCCGATCATTACGCATACCTGAAGATCTCCGAAGGATGTGACAGAAGCTGTGCCTTCTGCGCAATTCCCCTCATCCGTGGTCGCCATATATCCAGGAGCATTGAAGAGATAGCAGGAGAAGCAGGGAGACTGGCTGATAAAGGAGTTAAAGAGATCATACTCATTGCACAGGACCTTTCCTGGTACGGGATTGACCGGTATAAAAAACAAAAACTTTATGACCTTCTAACAGCCCTTATGCCGCTGGACGGCATCGAGTGGATCAGGCTGCATTATGCCTACCCTGCCCGTTTCCCGTTCGATATCCTTCCATTGATAAGGGAAAATGCGAAGATCTGCTCGTACCTCGATATCCCTGTTCAGCACATCGACGATACGATATTGCAACGTATGCGGCGCGGTACATCAAAAAAAGAGATACTGGATCTCCTGGATGTTATCCGGAAAGAGGTGCCCGGAATAGCCCTTCGTACCACGTTGCTTACAGGACATCCCGGAGAAACTGACGAAGCATTTGGTGAACTGGAGAAATTTGTTGCTGATGCACGCTTCGACCGCCTCGGTGTATTTACCTATTCACACGAAGAAGGAACCTATGGCTATCAACACTACCGCGATGAAGTGCCTGAA
>CAZTES010000232.1:0-5040 GCA_964612275.1 uncultured Rikenellaceae bacterium | reverse complement strand
CGGGTGGAGGAAGATACGACGACCTCACCGGAATATTTGGCCTTCCCGGAGTGTCGGGTGTTGGTAGTTCGTTTGGCGCTGACCGGATTTACGATGTTTTATCCCAAACCAATGGATTCCCCGATGATTCAGAATCATCCATGACCCTGATGTTCGCCAATTTTGGAGAAAAGGAGGAAAAACATTGCCTGACACTTCTGGA
Source organism: uncultured Rikenellaceae bacterium (assembly GCA_964612275.1). Classification (GTDB taxonomy): domain Bacteria; phylum Bacteroidota; class Bacteroidia; order Bacteroidales; family VadinHA17. The sequence continues at coordinate 4,838 of CAZTES010000232.1, read as the reverse complement.
AAAGATCAGAAAAAAAGGCATTCGTGCTGAATTGTTTCCCGATCCGGTAAAGCTGAAAAAACAACTGGCTTATGCAAATGCAAGGAATATCCACTATGTTGCATTAGCGGGAGAGTCCGAGATCACCGGGAACTATATTACACTGAAAGATATGGTGTCGGGAGAACAGTGGCAGGTTAAATTGGATGAATTGATCCGGAAGGTCTCCGGAGTATGAGTTTCCAATTTATTTTTGTTAATTTTACGACAGATACCCATTCCTGACTCATGAATAACTGGAATTTGGAATTCAAGATCAAGATTAACCGTAAGGCACTTTGCCCTCTGTATTAGAGATCCTGAATCATTCTGATTCACTCTTCAGGCTTATCCTTTCACAATATTGATAACCTTTTCACTACCGTAATCCATCACCATAAGATATTGTGATCGGATAATCGAGGTTTGTACTTTACAATGTTGAACTTAAAATAATCACAATATGAAATTAGAAATAACCGGTTCAGGCCTGACCATTGAGGATCTGGTCGATGTAGCCCGCAAAAACCGACCTGTTGAACTGCATCCGGATGCGATCAAACGCATCAGGAAATGCAGGGCAATGCTCGAAAAAAAGATTGAAAAGCATGAAATCATGTATGGTGTTAATACCGGAATTGGGGAGTTTTCCGAAGTGGTACTCTCCGACGACCAGTTGAAGGATTTTCAGAAATACCTGGTCTATAACCATGCAGCAGGTATCGGCGATCCGGCGCCGATAGAATACGTGCGGGGCGCCATGCTTGGACGGATTAACGTTCATGCACATGGTAATTCCGGCTGTCGCCTGGAGATTACCGAAACGCTGGTGGAGATGTTGAATAAGGGAGTGACACCCTTCGTATGCCAGAAAGGATCAGTCGGTGCGTCGGGAGATCTTGCCCCAATGGCTCAAATTGCCCTGCTCTTGATGGGTGAAGGAAAAGCGTATGTTAACGGGGAACTCCTTGATGGCAAAGAGGCAATGGACAGGGCAGGAATTCCAATCCCGGGACTCAGAGCAAGAGATGGCTTAGCCACCATTAACGGCTCTAACCTCCTGACTGCAATGAGCGCCATCTTCCTTTACGATGCAAACCGATGGATCAAACAGGCTGAAATAGCAGCAGCAATGTCGCTGGAAGCCTTGATGGCTAACATGAAACCATATACCCCGAAACTGCACGAAGTAAGAGGTTTCCCGGGCGCTGTAAAAAGTGCAAAATCAATCCAGAAGATCATTCAGGGAGGTGACCTCATTAACGGGAAAATAAAATGCAAGGTTCAGGATGCTTACTCCATGCGTTCAACACCCCAGGTTGTCGGAACAGCCAGAGATGCCCTCCAGTTTGCACGGAAACAGGTTGAGATCGAACTGAATGGGGTGGGGGATAATCCCGTTTTCTTCCCCGATGAAAACCTCCAGCTGTCCGGAGCCAATTTCCAGGGAACACCGGTTTCCCTGCCCATGGATATGGCTGGCGCAGCCATTACCATGGTCTGCGTTATGTCCGAAAGAAGAATGAACAGGCTTAATAACCCGGCATTGAGCGTCGGATTGCCTGCATTCCTGACCAAAGGAGCAGGAATGTTCTCCGGCCTGATGCTGAGCCAGTATACGGCAGATATGCAGATCGTCGAACAACGGATCCTGTCCGCTCCGGCTTCCGTCCATTCTATACCGGCAGCCGCAGACCAGGAAGATTTTGTCTCAATGGGGATGAACACAGCTATAAAAAATGGCCAGATATTGGATAATGCGTATGGAATTCTTGGGATAGAGTTTATGGCAGCCGCCCAGGCTCTTGACTTTCGCGATTATACTTTTGGGAAAGGAGTATCCCGGGCAAAAAAAGTAATTCGCCGGTATGTGGATTTTCTTGATGTCGACCGACCACTGTACCCCGACCATACACGAATGAAAGAACTGGTCAAATCCTGTGAGATTCTTAAAGAGGTTGAGGATGAAGTTGGTGAACTTGAAGAGTAACCAGATTGAACAGGGAACCGGATCGTGTACCCCCGGATCACCCGGGGGAATACTTCCGGCTACTGCATACCACCCGGAGTCCGGCGCTGCTGTGATTGCTGTATCTGCCTGAGCAGATAATTCTTGAACTGGTTTTCAGTGTGGTAAATCCTCGGTACTTTCCGGATAGGAAGAACCTCTTTAAATCGGGCATGATAAGCCGTAAGTAGTTCGGCTTCTTCAATCACCGTGGCAACATATTTATCCCCTGCTTCTTCAATTTCCCTGTCGGAAAGCGTCTGCTGGTTTTGTATCAGATGCCTGGTCAGTTCTCTCCTTTTCTCGATGACCTTGTTTTTTTCATCCTGGTATTCATTATAGACAGGCCAGAATTCCTTTGCCTCTTCCGGAGTTAACCGCAACCGCTCGGTGAAAAAAGCAATGCGCTGTGCATTAAACCGTTCCTGAGTCCTTCCGGGAACCCCCTGGGTATTGCCCGGAACTGTACAGGCTGCCAGCAGGATGATAAGAAGAATTGATCGGATACTTCTCATTTTCTTAAATTTATAAATTATCCATAATAGATTGATAATCAATGTCATGATCTAATAAATAATCAATTACCAGGTCCTCATATTCATGATCCGCCGTTTCTTCAGCCTCGATTTCATCCAATACTTCATAATAGAGCTCTTCATCGAGGTCCGAAGCGTAATATTCCATGTACTCGGCAATCTCCTGCGGCGATAACTTCCGGTTAACACCATCCGGAACAAAATATCGGATTGAAAGGTACCCCAGGACGGCAAAAACCACAATGGCTGCAGCAATTGCAAACTGCGATTTAAAAAGTCGCCTGTAAGGAGGCAGTACCTTCTGTCTCTCGCCCTGCCTGCCAATTCGTTCCATCAGTTTCCCGGGAAACTCCTCAAAATAACCATCGGGAACACGAAAAACGTTCTCTTTTTTAATCTTCGAAAGATTCGGTGCTATTTTATTTAACTCTTTCATCGGTATCATTCCCTGATTTATATGATGCCAAAACGCATAAAAGGTTTAATCCTCCTGGATCATTTTTTCAATTTTTTTTACAGCATGGTGAAACGATGCTTTAAGTGCTCCTACCGATGTTTTCAGGATCTCAGCCATCTCTTCATATTTCATTTCATCGTAATACTTCATATTGAACACGATTCTCTGCTTTTCGGGAAGTGTACAGATTGCTTTTTGCAATTTCATCTGGATTTCGTCACCGTCAATATAATCCCCTTCTTCAAATCTGTTCATTACGCTGTTTTCAAAATCATGGTCTGGTATCAGTACCCTTTTCCTTTTCTTCTTCAGGAAGCTCAATGCTTCATTTGTTGCTATTCGGTATAACCAGGTATACAACCGGGAATCCTCCTTGAAATCATCCAGTCCGTTCCATGCCTTAAGAAAGGTATTTTGTAGCACATCGTCAGCATCTTCATGCAGCACAACAATTCGTCGTACATGCCAATACAACCTTTCCTGATAGGTATGGATGATTTGATTAAATGCATAATTTCTGCTCTCTTTCTCTTTGAATAAAGCGAGCAGCTCTTTGTCGCGATTACCGCTCATGGTCCGTTAACATCTATCGGTTGCCTGATTATTAGACACCGAATACTCACAATGGTTTATTCGTTCATACCCGTGATTCGTGACCCGTTTTTACCCCATTATAATACTTTCACATAGGTGGATTTTCCGGATTCAACCGTAAAGCTACTCTCGATGGTGAAATGGGACCGTTTTGCAGTACCAGAGCGGTAAACAGCACGGTAATTGCCGGGAAGCAGCACAACGGGTACAGACCGGTTTGATGTGATAACATTCGTGATCCAGGTAAGCCCGTTTTCATCTTCTAAAAACAGGCCACAATACCCTTCATTCGCGATTTGCAGCGTGACTACTCCGGGCCTGGGTATTTTGATGGTGGTCGTAAAGCTCTGCAAAATCTCAATATCATTGAACGTAAGCCTTGGCAGGGTTGGGATCTCAATGTCATAGCTTCCGGTGAGGTATTTTTCACTCGTATTCATCTGTTGCATGTTGAGTGTTTCTGTTGTTGCTGGCCGGCGTACAAAAAATTGCAGATTCTGGTATTGTGTCCCTCCGGATGTTTCAACCCTGAGAAAGCCCTGGGGTGCATCCATTGCAATGATATTGTGCTTGCCCTGAATGAGCTCAACAGGATCCAATAGAATAGGAGGGATAGTATGAACAACCAACCTGTAATTGATCAGCGGATCAAGCAACAGGGTATCCGGATTTCCCCGGTGATTCAACGTATGAATGATATTGTGCTTGATCCGGCCGTTTTCCCTGTCGTAAAATGTCATGTTAACATCGGTTTCTGTGGGATTACCTCCTTCATCAAGAAGGTTCACCTGGGCAGTTGTTGCATTTAGCACCTGCGATATGACAATTTCCAGTACATCCTGAAACTTCTCTTCATCGGTGGCGTTGTAATATTGCCCGACACATTCAAATGTATTTTTGAATCGGGGATCAAGCCCAATACCAATAACAAAAGGCTTCAGAGCTATACCCTTTTTTTGCAGCTCTCTCGATACGGCACATGGATCTCCATCGCAAGCTTCTATACCATCGGTGATTAAAATGATTATATTCCTGCATGTTGCGCAGGGCGGGAAATCTCCTACAGAATAGCGGAGCGAATTGGCAATGGGTGTCGTACCCTTTGGATTAAGATTCCTTAATTTGTGCTTGATCAGTTCCCCATTGTTTGGAGCAAATGGGATCTCTAATCTCGTATCTTCACAGTCCTGGGGTGGTACATAACTCTGGTGTCCGTAAACCCTGA
>CAZTES010000231.1:0-5082 GCA_964612275.1 uncultured Rikenellaceae bacterium | reverse complement strand
TCTGTGGATGGGTTTGTTTCTCATGATGGTGCAATATAGTAAATTTTTCAAATCGGGTTAATAAAAGACGCCAAGCATGGCGTCTCTACTTTCTGGATTATCCGATAGGTTTACAATACCAAGAAACAATGTAGGGCGACTTTCCAAAGTCGCCTTGCCAACTCAGAGAGTCGGCCTACATACTATCAGGATTACCCGATGGTTTGGAGCCATGAATTATTTTTCAGGGGTAAGTCAACTCAGGCTGTCGATCTACCTACCTGTCGGTTTACCGATTAAGCTGTTTATTCCTTATCCGGATCAGTGTCCGGAACATCGGTTCGGTCAATTGTTCTTCCCTTCTGATTCGCATGGCTTCTTCAAGCATTTCTTTTGAAGGGGTTGATTCCTCGGCGGGGATCCAGTTTGGGCGGGACTTCACCGCTCCGGAGATGATCCGGTCAATTTTCTCTTTTCCCAGCGCGCCGGAGATATAGAACCGTGGTTCCAGCAACGGATCTTCCTTTCTTACCTGTTTTTCCTGCAGTGCAATTTTGTACAGTGGGGTTCCAGGGTATATTCGCAGACCGGTCGTCAGGTGGACCATATCATTCTCACTGATACACTCATCGATAAACCGGAAGGTCTCTTCCATTGTTTTAACTGTTTCACCGGGCCCTCCGAAGGTAAAGAACCACATGGCAGGCAGGTCTGTCTCGCGGAGAAGGGACGCTGTATTCTTAAGCTGTTCGAGCGTAAAATTCTTACCCATATTGATCAACATTTCCTGCGATGCTGTATCCGGCGTGCAATCGATCTGGGAAAAACCTGCTTCAAGCATCAGGCTGAAGAGTTCATGGCTTGCATGTGCCGGGTTAATGCCCATGGTCCTGAACTTACCTTTTACCTTGCACCGGATGATCTCCCGGCAAATTGATTCTGCCCAGCCAGGAGGATCGTTGAATGTAGAATCGACAAATTCAAACGTCACATTACCCATTCGCTTTACCGTCTGGCTGATCTCTTCAACGATATCCTGCACTTTCCGAAACCGGTAATGTCTGCCCTCGATCATGGGATAGGTACAATAGATGCATTTGTGGTTACATCCCCGTTTGGTCTGGATGGAATAGACTCCCCTGGTCCGGTAGGGTAAAAAATCGATGTGCCTGTCTATTTCAGAAAAAGGCAGGTCAGCCAGATCAAAATCAGGCAGGGTGAATGCATTTTGTCTCCGTAAAGCCCCTCCTGTCAGCACTCCAGGGATAGCGGTAACATCCGCTCCGTTTTCCAGGTTTTCCAGCAGCCTGGGAAATGACTGTTCCGCCTCACCGATGATCCCGTAATCGGCTTCAAACCGGGTCATCAGTTCGTCCGGAAAAATGCTGAATCCACTTCCGCCAAGGATAAGGGGAGCCTTCGGGTAGTTTCGCAGGGGAAGAATAAAATCCCGGAAGATCTGGTCGACATAATAATGGGGTTTGCCAATTACCATATCGTCGATGTTCCGGATACTGACCCCGATGTAATCCGGTATGAATGCGGCCACTTCACGGGACAGGTTTTTTCGTTCATCGGCTATCCCGTCGAACAACCTGATCTTGAAATTTTTCCGGAGTACTTCAGCCAGCAAGCACAATCCTATGGGTGGAACGGGATACGGGTATTTTTCAATGCTGGCATTAACCAGAAAAAGTTTCTTCATTGGGCAGTACCATTCAAGTTATCCGGCAGTTAATATCTCAGGAGCAGGGTAACATCTCCTGCAACGTAGAAGGATTTACCGTTATAGAAATTTCCAAATGCCTTGAATACATAGACATCCTGTTTGCATAATTCTCCCTTGTAATACCCGTCCCATCCGATCGTAACATCATTGCTGGTAAACAGGAGCTCACCCCAGCGTGAATAGATCTGCAGGATGTACTTATCCACTCCTTTGTACAGCGGATGGAATATATCATTCGCCACTGAGGTTGGAGAATAGTGTCCACCGCTTGACTCCTCCTGGTTCGGGAAAAATGCATTCGGGAAATAGATGTACCCCTCACCCTCCACAGTCACTGCACCGGGCATGACAAGTGTATCCACACAATCGTTAACCGTCCAGGCTGTCAGGGTTATGTCATAGGTTCCCACTTCTGTATACTGGTAAGACAGTTCTTTCTCCGTGGAGGTTCCTCCATCGCCAAAGTCCCAGAGGTAATGGTCACCATACTTGGTGAGGTTATAGAGTTTTACAGGTTGATCCGGCAGCATTACAAGAGACGGTTCAACAATGAAATTAATGTCCGGTTTGGTATATACCACCACTGGTTCAAATGAATAATCAACTCCCCCTTCTCCTGTAACCTTGAGCATTACCTGGTAAGCTCCGGGGTCGGTAAATGTATGTGTCGGTTCATATTCAGTTGATGTATTACCGTCAGCAAAATCCCAGTAATACTCGTTTCCATAATCGGAGTTATTGGTGAATGGTACGGTCAACGGCTCACATCCTGTAGTAATATCCGGTACGAAAGTTGAAATTGGCAGGGGTGGAAAGATCCGGATGTTATGTTCAATGGAATCAGCACAATTGACACTGGATACGTTGAGTGAAATGGTATATTCCCCCCAGGTCGGGTAATCGTGGTTACCCGGTTCCTGAAGCACAGAAGTATTTCCATCGCCAAACTGCCAGTAATAATTCCATGAGCCCGCATTGGTTTCATTATCAACGGTTACGGTAACATCCGGGAAATACTGGTATACAGGTATCACGTCGAATTCAGCTAATGGCGAGGGGTATACAGTCACCGGTTTGGTAATCGAATCGATACAACCGTATTTTGAGGTACCTACCAGGGTTACATCGAAGGTTACATCAATCACATCGTCATTGAAGAATGTATGGGATGGTTGTGTTAACATACTGGAAATTCCGTCACCGAAATCCCATGCATAGGCAGAAGCCCTCAGGGAGTTGTTAGTAAACGAAGAGAAATAGGGGCTGCAGCCTGCGGAATCCCGTTCAAAGTCAACAACAATACTGGGATAGACGTTTATATTCTGGGAAATGGAATCGACGCATCCGTTTACTGTTTCAGCAGTAAGCTTCAGTGTATAGGTAACCATATCATTCAGTGTGTTGTCATAGGTATGGATAACCGTATCCAGTACGTTGGTCACATAGATTGGTGACCCATCCCCGTAATCCCATGTATAGGTATCTCCTGCTGTTGAATTATTCTCAATGGTCAGATCCAGCGGGGGGCAGTCAACGGTATTGTCTGCCACAAAACTTGCCTTTGGGGAAGCAAAAACGGTGATTTGTCCGGGAACGGAGTCACGGCAAAGGTCTTCCGACGTAACCAGTAATTTGACATCGTAAACAGTATCCACATTGCTCAGGTTGGAATAGGTATGGCTTGGTGATTCAACAACGGAAGAACCGTTATCACCAAACTCCCAGTTGTATTCCACTCCACCCTGAGATGTATTGGAAAAGTCCACCTTCAATGGATTACATCCCTCAGTAATGCTGGTATAGCTGGCTTCAACCTGATGGAAGACACTGATGTTTCTTGAAAGGGTTGAGGTACAACCCTGCGGGCTGGTGACCAGGAGATCGATCGTAAATACCTGGGAATTCGTATAACTGTTGTTAATGAACTGCCGATTTATCGGAGCAATACTCCCGGTACTGTATGGCACACCATCGAAGGTCCAGTCATATTGCTGACCGTTGATGGAGGAGTTATATATCGTAACATCGAACGGTGTACATTGAGATGTGTATTCAATGGTAAAATCTGCTTCCACAAAAGGATGGACCAGGATGGGGACAACGAAGGTATCGGTACAGGACTGGCTGTTTACAGCTACCAGCTGAACCATAAAGGTTGTATCATTCAGGCTGAAGTTTTCAAAGGTCATTGTTGGATTAAGGGTATCGGAGGACTGACCGTTGCCAAATTCCCAGTTATAACTCAGTGCGCCGGTGGAATTGTTTGTAAAATCAACGGTTAAGGGGTGGCAACCCGACAGGACACTGGCAGAGAAGTCTGCAATCACTACGGGGTATACCACGACATCCCGCCTCATTTCCGACATGCAGTTATCAGCATTCCAGACGGTTAACACCACTTCATATGTAACGGGAGTGGTAGGAGACGGATTGGTATATTGGTGTATCACCGGATTGGTGTTGAAGACGGTTGTATCGTCACCATCTCCGAAATCCCAGTGGTGTTCTACTGCGCCAAGTGAGGCATTAATAAAGGTAACGTCAAATGGTGTACAATTTGCGCTAACATCAAAGGTAAAGTCAGCTTCCACGTAATTATAAACGGTAATATCAATTTCCGATGTATCGGTACAATTGTGATCGGAATATGCAATCAGTCTGGTGGTATGGGTTTCGTTCACCAGGTTAAGGTTTTCGAAAAGGTGGTATGGATCGCGATCATTGGAAGATCCTCCGTCACCGAACTCCCAGACAAAAGAGGTTGCATAGAGGTTCGATTGATTTGTGAACTGTACTCCAAGGGGATTACATCCTTCGGTTGCATCCTGTGTAAACTGGGAGACAACGACCGGGTATACCGTTATATCTCGGATCAGGGTATCGGTGCAGCCATCGGCATTTTCCACGACAAGTCGCAGGGGATAAATGGCTGGTACGGGGCTGACATTGTGGTAGGTATGTGTTAATACCGGGGCACCCAAAGCCGAGCCCGGTGTTCCGTCTCCCCATGACCATTCATACCGTGTGATGGCACCGGATGATGCATTGTTAATGGTTATATCAAACGGTGCACATCCCTGGAAATCATTGACGGTAAAATCTGCCTGTATAAACGGGTGGACCCGGATTGTCTGGTAGGAAGTATCCCGGCAGAGGTTAGGTGTTGTACTCACCAGCCGGATATCATAGTCGACATTATTTGCTGTCATATTTTCAAACAGGTGAACCGGATCCGTTTCTCCAGACGAGCCACCATCTCCGAAATCCCATTCGAACATAGTGGCAGTTGCGGAGGACAAATTGGTGAAGTTTACCTCCAGGGCATGGCATCCGATCGCCTTATCGACAGCAAAAGCAGCGGTTACTTCAGGGTA
>CAZTES010000230.1:0-5086 GCA_964612275.1 uncultured Rikenellaceae bacterium | reverse complement strand
GACAAACGATGCATTACTACACTCGAGGACCATTGCCTGGCCCAGGGCATCATCATCACTCAATAATTTGTAATCGGCAGTGAGATTACCCTCTCCGATCTCTATTGCAAAACCGGCAGTACGTCTCAACCCTTCCAGCAGCGTGTTGGCTGACTGAGCCATCTCTTCAAGTTCATCCTTCGATTTCACCTGAATCTTCGTGCTGTTGTGTAAATTACCCGATGCAAGGTTTTTCAGCAGGTTCGTGGTACTCTTGAGCGGGCGGGTGATGTTATGTGCGATGATCCAGATGACCAGGGTGAGAATGATCAATCCCACAAGGCCAACAAGGATGGAAAAATAGAAGGTTTGGTTTGCTTCCTTTGTAATGATGTCAACCGGAACAACAATCCCCATGGACCAGGGTGTATTGGTTTTGGCAATGTTGACCGGTACGAATGACACATAGGCATTTTTTCCAAATTTCGAATCTTTAGACATGAAGGAAAATTTCTCTCCTGAGGCGATTCTCTCATTGAAGTGATATACCTTGTCCACCTCAAGATAGATTTTACAGATCTGTTGTTTGATCAATTGTTTATTCGGGTGGGCAACGATCTGTCCGTCATTGGCTACCAGAAAGGTGAAGGTCTGTTCGAGGGGTTTTATCTCTTCGATGATCTCCTGGAATACCTCAAGGGGAAAGTCCATTCCTGTCATCCCAACATACTCACCATCAACAATAATGGGGGTAATTATCGTTGCCATTAATATGGCACCCTCATGGATCGGCTCGTCTTCAGGTAGCGCTTGGTTTATATTATAGGAATAATAATAGGGCCGGGTAATAACCTCCTGCTTCCCGATTTTTGCCTGGTAATACATGCCCGTGGTGTCATCTCCCTGCGTGTCAAGCGTGTCTGTTTTAAACAGCATTTCCCCTCCGGACCGGTAATGGGTTCTCCTGACCCTTCCGTAAGGCTTGGTATAACCCGGATCGATAGCACTTAATTCCCACTGTTCGAACACAGCCGTGTACTCCGGATTTTCTTTCAGAATATTACGGATCATCTCCGAAAAGATACGGTTTCTCTCGTTGGAAGGGATGTCCTGGTAAACCATAAATGCCTGGGCAAGAGCCCGGGAAATTCCGAAATGCTCATTGAGATGTGCCCTGACAAGATTTGCACCCTCCTTGTTCAGGTTATCGGCGATGAGTTGAGCGTCCCGTACAGCACGGTCCTTGAATACAACGCTTATGTATCCTAAAGCCAGTACATAAATCACCAGTGAAATGGATAGTATGGAGACCCACATTTTGGTCTTAAGACGCCACTTCATGAGCAACAAGGATTGGTTCTAAATAGTATATTGTTAACTTTCGACCCGTCAATAATATTGTGCGATAGCCCTGCCCGAAGGTAAAAAGTTCATTCGTTAACTACAATTATTTTGCGGGGAAATTAGCGTTTTCATTCGTGCAGGAACAGGTTTATACCGGTTCCTTTTTATTAGCCTCTTTACTCAACCATTTTTCAACGATCTCTTTCACCCGCATTGATGCGTGCCCATCGGTATACGAGAAGATGTAGCTTTTATCTTCGATTATCTTATGTTTTCTCTCTTCCGACGGATTCATGGCTTTCTCAACTGCCTCTTCCAGGTTATCCCCCGGCCGGATATGTACATAGCTTTGTTTCAGCCATTCCGAGCTGCTGTTTTCCAGCAATGGTTTGCCATTGCTGTGTGTTAACCGGTCATCGGGAAGGTCCACGATGATTCCGCACCGTTCCAGTGCCAGGAATTCGTTGATTACACTTGATCCGTCGCTGATGATCACATCCGCAACAAAGAGGAATGGACGGACATCGTGCTTTTCCGGGGGAACAAGATAGAACGACGGGTACCGCTTTTGCAATCGCTCAAATATCAGATGCTGGTCATGAGATGCATACAGACCGGACCAGCTGTAGGGATGAAGTTTGACAATCACCTGGTATCGTTCAGAGAGGTTTACCACCTCTTTTCCGATTGAGAAAATGGAAGTGGGTTTGAATGAAGGGGCATAAAGTACAACTTTTTTATCGGGATTAAGCCCCATCTCCTGCAACAGGTCATCCCGGTTATAGGTCCCGTCAAAGAGAATATCCAGTTTCGGCAAACCGACAGAATGGATCTTATGGATGGTATCCAATCCATATTTTTTAAACTTTTCCACACGGTAGGGACCCTCAACAAAGCAATGGTATGTTACATCAGTTTGCCTCAGCAAATGCCTATATCGGAGTGTTTTAATCCCCGGCCCATGATCTACATTACAGAGCATTGCATTGCCAAACCTTTTGGGATCTTTCAACTGGGCACCGGCAAAAACCACATCAAACCCCAGGGTTTCCCTGGTGACCCGGTACCCCTTATTCCTGTATTTCTCCTCGATCTCCTCTTTGCGGGAAACCATGAAGAAGTACAACACCCGTTTCCGGTTCCTTCCAAACCGCAGATAGAGTTCATACTTCCCATCCCTGGCAAATGCGTCATATACCGGTTTGAGGCTTGCCCAGTAATATTCCTGGGTAATATTGAACAGGATCTTATATTTCATCGTCTTGCACGATGGCATAATCAAGTGTTTTCAGCAATTCAACCGCTTCCCGGTTTTTCATGAATTCAAGGCAGCGTTCCCGGTGTTCCACTTTTTTCCATTTTCCGATTGCCCCCGAATAGATCTTCTGTACGGAGATGTCCCAGTGTTTGCTGCTCCGGATAGTGGTGTGCTTCTCCCATTCCTGAAAATTCGGATGAAATTCCAATGAGAGGTAGGAGCATACTTTCTCCATGGTTTCTTTAAAATGGAGGATCAGGTTTTCATACCGGATGGTCAGGACCCTTGGATGGTCTTTAAAGGTTAACCCGAACGTGACATCCCTGACCCACCGGTCAGCAGAAACCCAGTATTGATCCGGGGTGTGTTTCGGGTGTTTTGAGGTGACCACATCCCTGCCGTCGCGCACCAGATGGATCAGCAATGCCGTGGGATGAAAATCAAGGATCTTATCAAAGGTGATGATGTTCTTGGGCGTTTTCTCGCACCAGCGGATCGCTGTTTTGGGAATCCTCCGATAGATAAATTCACGGTAGAGCCTGTCCGGTCTTTCAATATCATAACGATCACCGATTCTTGTCCATTTTTCAAATGCGTAGGTCTGTTTTTTTATAGCATATACATCGGGATGGGCGGAAAGGATCGCATTGAGCAGGGTTGATCCGGAACGGGGTGCCGATCCGATGATGATGGGGATACCGGTAAATCGATCCCGTTCAATCCGCTTACCCAGCTTCAGGATCAGGGGAGCAACAGCCCGTTTTAATGCGTTATTCATGGGTTTACAGTAGTCTATTTATTCATCACCAGGAAATCGGTTTCTTCCCGTGTTCCTTCAGGTATTCATTGGCTTTGCTGAAATGTCTGCATCCGAAGAATCCTCTCGTTGCAGATAAAGGGGAGGGATGCGGTGCTTCCAGTACGAGATTCGAATGGCGATCGATCACCTCTCCCTTTTTTTGTGCGTAGGATCCCCACAGGAGGTAAACAATCTCTTTCTTCTTTTCTGCAAGTTTCCGGATGGCAGCATCGGTAAATTCCTCCCAACCCTTGTCCTGGTGGGAACCCGCCTGGTTTGCCCGAACAGTCAACGTGGCATTCAATAGAAGAACACCCTGGTCAGCCCACCGTTCAAGGTTTCCGGTTTTCGGGAGTGAGGTTCCCAGGTCATCATGGATCTCCTTGAAAATATTCACCAGGCTGGGAGGGAAGGCAACCCCATCCAGCACCGAGAAACACAAGCCATGTGCCTGACCCGGACCGTGATAGGGATCCTGCCCGATGATCACCGCCTTTACCCGATCAAACGGGCATCGGTCAAACGCATTGAAGATATTCTTTCCGGCAGGGTATACCGTGTGCATCCTGTACTCCTTCCGGATAAACTCCACGAGCTTCCTGAAGTACTCCTTCTCAAATTCTTCAGCCAGCCGTTGCTTCCAGCTCTCTTCAATCTTTATATCCATGAATGGTATCCCCGGTTGAATACGGTTTTACAATGACCCTCCAAATTTATCTAAATTTCCGGGAGTAGCAAGGGGTGGGAAGGGGAGGATGAAGGATGAAGGATGAAGGATGAAGGATGAAGGATGAAGGAGGAAGGATGAAGGAGGAAGGAGGAGTTGGATGAGAGAGAGAAGGATGAACTTCGTCTGACCACTAAGCACTGGATTGTGGGGTAGGAAGTTGGTCTGACGAATAAAGGCAAAGAGAGAAAGACGAAGCGACGGAGAGAAATGAGTTAGGAGATGTGAGTTGTGAGAGAAACGATTGCGGATTGCGAATTTCGGACTTGTCCTGACCAACAAAGTTGTGTCAGGATTGTGGATTTTGAATATCGAATATTGAACAGGAAATGGTGAATGTTGAAGTACAGTGTTAGACGGAGTGATGAAGAGATGGAGAGACTGGGAGTAGGGGATCAAATTTTCACGAAAGTTCTCCCCTTTAGCAAGAGGGGTAGGGGGTGTGTTGGTCAGGTAAAAACAAAGGGAGCATCCCGCAGGATAACTCCCTTTCCTCCTATAAACCAACAACAACCAACCTAACCCAAAGGAGGAAAAATAACCTGAAAAATTGCAATCTTTTTTCTAAGTGTTTCAATAGGTAAACAAAGATCTTTGAAAATTGTTCGATCTCACCACCACTCGTTGCTTGACTTTTTCGAAGGTCCGAAGGACTCCCTCGGAGAATCGCTATGCGAGAGTTCGGGCGACGATTATTTTGAAAGGATATTTATTTGTTTAGTAGTAAAATTTAGGATTTGAACATAGCATATACCCTGAAAGGGTTAAACAATAAATAACCACCGATCGCTATCGGTGGTTAAAGATTCAATTTGAATACCTTCACATAGTCAACATGAATAGTCGCATTGTTTCCTGTTTCAAAACCTATGGAACTAGATTTTATTGTATAGGGGCTAATGCCGATTTTCTGGTCATTAACAAAGGAGTAATGAAGAATGATAGTAGTGGGGGAGCAGAGAGAAGTGAGCAGTGATCA
>CAZTES010000229.1:0-5114 GCA_964612275.1 uncultured Rikenellaceae bacterium | reverse complement strand
GCACTAACTCATGGATAAAAACAGGAGATGAGATAAGAAGGCGTTACTTGCGGGAGAAACTGTAGCCCCAACGTATATCCATTCGTTGGGACAACACCTTGCCTCCGGTTTCTTAATTTAACCTATTGATGATTGGCGCGGGAGTCCTCTCCCGCGTTGTTATTTTGGGAAAGCCCGGAACGGATAAAAAGGATGAGAAGAATTAATCCCATCAGAAGATCGCCGGCCCCCGATAAAATCACCAGACCAATACCTTCAATGAAAAAGTAGTAGGAAAAGAGAAATATCGCTGCCAGGAATTTGATGAAAATGGAGAGATGGACCAGATCAACACACCGCTTTATCCTGCGAATAGCGAAAATATAAATGGCTGCCATAACCAGATGAAATACACCCGCCTGGGTCGGGAAAAACTTTTCGGTGACTTCAAATCCGAACCGGTTCAACAAATGAGGTGGAAATAGGATCAGAAATAATCCTACGATGAATGAATGCAGTGCAATTAACCAAAGGAATACGATCAGAAAACGAAACATCCTTTGCGCGTTTAAAAAGGGTTGTGAGTTCATGTGACCTGGTATAAAATGTTTCCGCAAATTTCAAAAGAAAAATTCAGTTGAACAACTGGTTTTAAAAAATGAATCAGAAAATCCCTCCAATGTAGAAATGTTGCATGCTTTGTCAGCCGTAGCTTTAGCAAAGGTTGGCAACGTCTCTACGTCGGTATAATGATTTTCATTTTTAAAGCACCAAAGGTGCGTGAATCATCAGCCCCGAGCGTCTGCCTTCTGAAAAGGCAGGTAGCTCGGGGGTTAGTTGTATACGATATCTACTAAGCCCTGTATGGGCGAAATCATTAATCCCATACATATCGTTCGTCATATTCAATTTCATATTCCTTAAGAAATGCACGATATTCATCTTTAAATGATATTCTCTTGTGATGATCGTCTTGCATTAAAATGTATTTCTTTACTGCATCTAATTGTGCCGGGTGAATCGAAAAACTCCCATACCCATTTTGTCAGTAGAACTTTCTATACCGTTGACCCTTGGTTTTTATCCATTTTGATGAATGGGTCTTTAACTCTTCGATTAGTTTCATTAATGCAATCTTTCGGGATAACAAACAAAGAATATGAACATGGTCTTCATGTCCTCCTACAATTATTGGATTGCATTCTAAATTTTTACATATTCCACCAAGATAATTGAATAACTCATCCTTTATATGCTTATCAAGGAATGGGTGTCTGTTTTTTGTACTGAAGGTGATGTGTAAGTAATTTTTTACTAATGATTGTGGCATGTTTGAAGAAATCTATTTCGCACCTGTGGCGCTTATATTTTAATCAACAATTTACCTTTTATTGTGTCTGTGTCTTATTCGTCAGACCAACTTTCTTCCGCACAATCCATCGCTTAGTGGTCAGACGAAGTTCACACTGCTGACTGTGGACTAAATCAATGACTCGTCCTAAAAAAAGTTTACTTTTTGTGTAAACCTATTTCAGGGCAAGACACAACACGTCTCTTCGTCCCTCAGTTACTTAGTCTCATCGTCTCCCCCTCTCACAACTCACTTCTAATTTCTTGGGGTGTCAAAAGTTCCAAAGATCGTCATTTTGTCCGACAATTGGCGGATCAGAATCTCAATATATAGATAATCAAGCGTATAAGATCTTGAATCAAGTTCTCCGAAGGAGTCCTATGGACAGGATGACCAAAAATTTGACTTTTAATACACCTATTACGGTCTTGAACCTTCCAAAGTAAAACGAACCTCAGGTTCGTTTCAACGATCCGGAGGATCGTTGTACCATTGTCCCCATATTATGAAGAGCAGGAATTAAATTACTGCTTACTGCCTACTGCTTAATGCCAGCTTACTTCTCAGTATTCTTTCTATTTTACCCAGGACCGAGAAACGAGCACTCAGCACCAGTAACCATCTAAACCAAACCTTTTATAACCGTACAATGCTCAAAATCGATTAAATTTGTTCCCTGCCATCCCCACCCACCTTCTCAATCAACATCCTCCAGCTTCCCCATCCAAACCTCCGGGATACAATCAGGATAAAAATGAGAGAGACCATAATCAACTCCACCAGGTCAACCAGGGGATTAAGATCCTGAATCTCAAACAGGGCGGGCGTTTGCAGGGTGGAAGCAGAATGGGTGAAGAAGATGGAGAGGAAGATGTTATTGATGGCATGAACCCCCAGCGCCAGTTCAAGACCATCATCCATGATGGTGATGATTCCGAAGAAAAGCCCGAAAAGCAAATATTGTGGCATGGTAAGTGCAAAACCGAATTCTTTGACCTCCGGGTTGAAAGCATGAAGCATGCCAAAAACCACCGAAGTAATAAGTACCGGTATCCACCGGTTTTTGGATAAAACAGCCAGCCCCTGCATCAGGTACCCCCTGAACAGAACCTCTTCAAAGGAGGATTGAAAGGGAATAAACAGGATGGTAACCAGGATCAGTATGAAAAAGTGGGATGGATCAAAATTGAACACAAAATTGCCGGGTTCAATGATAAAATGTATAACAAAGACAATCGTCCAGAGGCTCAGCCAGGTTAATACTCCATACCAGAAACGCGAAAAATCGAATCGCTCTCTGCCCGTCAGGGTGTCCGTAATGGTTCGTTTATGGAACCCATGTATCAGGAAAAGCAGAAATACCAGCCCGGTGAGAAAAGGAAGAACCATCAGAACCAGTCCCAGGTTCGGATCTATGCCGAATGCTGCAAAATCAGTGATATTTGAAGCATCGGGCATCTGCCCGCTCTCCAGCGCTTTTATAAATAACAAAATGGTAAAAGGAATCGCTCCAACCTGGGTGGCAGCAAAAACGATGATCACCGTTACAAAATACCGCCAGAAGTGATTCTTCCCCTTGAAGCCTTTTATCAGATACATGGATGATGTTGGTGATAAATACAGGGGAAGATACGAAGAATCTTTGTTAATGGTTCTGACTCACCGGGTGAGTATGTGATAGTATTTATGCCCCGCAGGGAAAATAAGTGTATTGTCATTTCGAACAATTTTTCGAATTCTTGAGAAAGATTGGAGAAATCTTCTTATATGAGTTACACGTAAATACCGTTAGAATATTTCTCACCACCTAAAAAGGTGATTCGAAATGACATTACACGTTAATGGATTAAGATTACCAACGTCGATTCTTCAGCCCCGGAGTTCTGCCTGCCAGGCGTCAGGGGACCGAGGGCCATTATTTTTCCTCACTACTCACCTTTCATCCCGAATTTCTCTAATCCGCAATCCGCAATCCCTGCCTGCCGCAGGCAGGCGCAATTCGCAATTCCTGTCACTCCCCTGACGTTTCCTTCATAATTCGTTAATCGTTATTCATGATTCAATATTCCCTTTTCCCCTCACTTGTCTCCCCGTCACAAAATTTCGCAGTCTTATCGTCTTACCCCTCACCTCACCTCCACCCGGTACAATAGGGTCGATTCGCCATTGATAAAGATGGTAAGGACGAGGTTTCCCCTGCCTTCCATGGTATGATGGAAGAGGTACGTGTTCCCCCGCTTTTCAAAGCTTGCCTTGTCACTGTACCGTTCATTGCTCTGGTGGACAAGGATCTCATCGATACTCCGGTCTGATGTGAATTCAAAAGCGATCGATTTCCCGCTTTTAACACGGATCGTTCCTTCCACAGGTTTGAAATCCGAAATGTTGTATTCCAGAAATCCTCCCTTTACCAGGGGAAAGCTGACAAATTCATTCCAGGAAACCGTCTTCTCGAGCAGTTGCCATTTGGGATCTTCAGGATAGTGATCGAAAATAAACTTTCCCGGGTGTGTCAGGTAAAATCCCTGCCTGAATTTCCTTGTGAATTTGGTGACACCCGGATCCGTATAACCGCTTGCCCAGGTAGGATCGAGCAGGTACCACCGGTCGTTGAGCTTGACGGCATTCCAGGTGTGATTTGAGATATCCAGTACCGATTCTCCCCTGATCTCAAGCGTATTCCTTCCAAATCCGTCGATCGCTTCTGCCTCAATCCCGGATTTTTCACAGAGGGTTAAAAACAGTCTTGAATAACCGTCACAAACCCCCCTTCGGTTTTTCAATACCTCCCGAACAATGCGTTCGTTCTCTTCTGCCAGGAGCCGTTGAAGCTCCTCCTCTGTGGAGTAGGTGAACCGAATGGGTGCACTGCCTTTGTGGAACGCTTTCACATCATAATCAATATTTGCTGCGATCCAGGCAAAGATCGCTCTTGCTTTTTCATAATCCTCTGTCAGACCATCGGTCAGGTCAATCGCTAATTTGTCAATGTCCCTGTAGTTGCCACCCAGTTTGAGAGCATGAGCATCGATGGCGGAATAATCTGCCGTAACGGGATCAATGGCTTGTGAATAACCTTCGTGCCGATTCAAAAAAGCAATACCAAGCAAACAAATGTATATCAGGTTTTTCATCGTTTTTTTATTGGTCAATGATCCGGCCTGAACGATGCAATCGGGCAGGGAGGATCGTTGTACTGTTATCTCTGTTCATGACAAAATACAAAAAAAGTCGAAATAGTGAATAACCCTCACACCAATTTTGCATCAGAAACGATAGATGATCTTTCGTCGCTCCACTACCGCTGAGGCGACGAGTCAAAGTTATACAGTGATACGATGACTTTCCATAGCAAAAGATAACCTTGCTCAGTCATCGTATCACTGGACTCTTTCTAATCAATGTCCGAATGTTCCGTTCCATGAAAATTCTTGCTCTTTATTCGTCACGCCCTGCCTGCCCTTCATCCGTCAGACCGGCCAATCGGTCCTTATAAAGTCGTACCCTAAGTTTGAATCGGGGCACGACCGATCTTTCGTACCCCTTCATCCGTCAGGCAGTGACAGCATTTTAAACGATGAATTCAGCGGGTTTTAAGTCCCATAGGGACGGCATGTTTTTAGTACTTATCAGTCTCTGTAAATCAAGAAACTATGTAGGCCGACTCTCCAGAGTCGGCTATTTGGCGACTTGGAAAGTCGCTCTACATTGTGTATAGGAAACTCAAGCCTCTGAGTCGACTATTTGGCGACTTACAAAGTCGCCCTACATTATTTATAGGAAC
>CAZTES010000228.1:2073-5156 GCA_964612275.1 uncultured Rikenellaceae bacterium | reverse complement strand
GAGAGGGGTGTTGCATGATAGACGCCGGAATCCTGTCCATCGACAAATCCCTTCCATCCGATTTTCTTGAGGTAGGGAAACTTCAGGTAGCTCCACGGTTCAACCCGTTCGGCGACATATTCCATATACTCTTCCGGTGCATATTTACAATGTTCTTTCCCCACTGTATCTACGACCCTCACCTTACCATCGTAGAAGTTGACTTTATTGTTTTCATCGACCAGTCCCATTGAATGGAGTGTCAGGGCATATGGGCCGTTCACGATGATATCCACATATTCTTTGTTTCCCAGGACAACGTCTTCAAAAAGCTTAATGGAGAATTTACCAAATTCCACAAATCCTTTGGCTTGTTCTACCATAACATCTCTCTGTTCTTCGGTAAGTCCCTTTCTGACTCCTCCGGGGATATTCAGGACAACGTGGGTCTGATGGCCTCCAAGCAGTGCCTGGATCTCCTGAGCAATTCTTCTCTGTTTGATCACTTCGGTACCGATTTCCACGCCAACTTTTCCAATAACGCCAAGGATATTTCTTTCTGCAGCGGGAGCGGTCGGGCCCACCACAAAATCGGGGGCTGCCAGCGCATAGAAGTGTGCAATGTGGCTATGGATAAAGTGTGCCATAAAGAACAGCTCGCGTATTTTTTTCGCTGTTGGTGGTGGTTCAACACCATACACAGCATCAGCCGCTTTACCGGAGGCCATATGATGACAACCCGGGCAAACACCACAAATCTTGGTTACGATCTGGGACAACTCTTCTACGGGTCTTCCTTCACAAAATTTTTCAAATCCTCTGAGTTCAGGAACCTGGAAATAGACATTTTCCACGTCACCATCATCTTTCAGAAAGATTTCAATTTTACCGTGTCCTTCAAGACGGGTTATGGGATCAATCGTAATTCGTTTCATGTTACTTTCCTCCTTAATAATGAGCCAGGCAGGCTGAACCTGTAGAATGTCCCGGCAGGATCATCAATTGTATCAATAATTCTCAATATCTCTTCCGGATCATCTGAATCGATCATGGTTCCGATTGCCGACATCATTTTGGCACCCGGATCCGGAACATCGGCTGGCGGGCCATAGCACCCTCTGCAGGGGGCATTCCCTTCGATGCATCGAACGCCACAACCTCCGCGGGTTGCAGGTCCCATACAGATCACACCCTGTTCCAGGAAGCAGGTTTCCCCATCATCCTCAATCTCAAATGGCCGATAAAAACGCTTAATCTTTTTATTTTCTGTCTTTTTCCGCGGGCATTCGTCGCACTGGGTTTTTTCCAGAGCTCCGACAACGGATCCGGGAGGTGGCAGTTCTGCACCGGTCACTATTGCCATGAACACTTCAACCAGCCGTTCGGTTTGTGGCGGGCATCCCGGCAGATAATAATCCACATCCACCACCTGGTCAAGGGTTCGGACATCATTATAAAATACAGGGAGTTCAAGCACTCCCTCCTTTACTTCAAACTTCGGTTGAGGAACAATCTTATCCGGATTTTCAGTCGACTCGGTGGTCATGTATACCCGTTCGAACAATGCCTCTTTTGTAGTAAAATTCGCTAATCCCGGAATTCCTCCAAGATGAGAACAGGAACCGTAAGCGACAAGGATCTTGCTCTTCTGACGCAACAATTTTGCCATGTGTTCATTCTCACTGTTCCGTACCGCTCCGTTAAAAAGGGTAACATCGATAAATCCATCTTCCATTGCTTCCACATCCTTGTATTTTGTATCCAGGGCTATGGGCCAGAAAACAAGGTCGGCAGCAGCAACCACGTCGAACAGTTTTTCATGGACATCCAATACCGATACACAACATCCACCGCATGATGCAGCCCAATATACGGCAAGTTTCAGTTTGGGTTTTTCTTCACTTTTTGCCATTTGTTTATCTCCTGATTACGTTAAGGTTTCTACTGTTTCCTTGACTTTACATGGACCCAGCTGTTTAATCTGTTCGGTGAATTCATCTGCCAGTTGGGCAAATTGTTTTCCTTCACTGGCACTGATCCATTCCAGTCTCAGCCTGCCCTTTTCCAATCCCATCTGGTCCAGGTATTTCTGGAGAAGGTGATATCTTCTCAGGCATTTATAATTCCCTTCATGATAGTGACAATCACCGGGGTGGCAACCACAGATCAGGACACCATCTGCTCCCTCCTTAAAAGCAGAAAGCACAAATGTGGGGTCAACTCGTCCGGAACACATCACCCGGATAATCCGGATATTGGGAGCATACTTCATCCGCGATGTTCCGGCGAGGTCTGCACCGGTGTATGAACACCAGTTGCATAAAAATGATACAATCGTTGGTTGATAACTCATGATATTATACCTCCTGTAACTCTTTTGAAATTGACATTAATCCTTCAATCTGTGAGAGAATCTGCTGGTCGGTAAAGTGTCTGCTCCGGATGGCACCGGTAGGACAGGTTGAGCCGCATGTGCCGCATCCCTTACACAGGATCTCATTCACGACCGACACCTTCTTCTCCTCATCGTACTTAATGGCACTATAGGGACAGACGCTAATACACGTCTGGCAACCGCAGCAGATATCCTCGTTTACAACGGCTGTTGTCACTTCCACTTCAACCGAGCCAAAATTAATGGTGGCAAGAATGCGTGAAGCGGCGGCTTTTGACTGGGAAACTGAGTCCGGGATATCTTTGGGAGACTGGCATCCCCCAACGACATATACTCCGTCTGTTGTGGTAGCCACCGGATCCAGCTTTGGGTGCCGTTCAATATAGAAATCATTGCCACACATGCTAACGCCCACTGCATGAGCAATCTCTTTGGCATTCTCCTGTGCTTCAACACCGACCATCAGGATTACCATATCGGCAGGAACTTCAATGGTCTCGCCGGAAAGCTTTTCATTCACTTCGATCAGGATACCGCATTCATCTTCCGGAGTGGCTGCTTTGATCTTCGGCAGGTCTTCCTGCTGGTCAAACATGAGGAACATCACCTCTTTTCGGGAGGTTTCGGTATAGAACTCTTCACAACCCTTACCGAATGCTCTCATATCGGCATACAGGTCATAAACATTGGCATCCGGAATGGCTGATTT
>CAZTES010000228.1:0-1973 GCA_964612275.1 uncultured Rikenellaceae bacterium | reverse complement strand
AGCGATCTCGCCTTTTTTGTTGCTTGTTCCCTGTCTTCATGAACCCAGGAAACGTGTTCCCGGATATTTGCCATCTCAAACATATAGGGATTCAATCCTGCATTTTCGAGCGCTTTTCTGAATGTCAGTTCATGGATCCTGGGCGAGCATGCTGAAACGACGACGCGATTCAGGTTGTGCTCCTTAATGTCACTGATGATCAGTTCCTGTCCGGGATCGGAACACATGTATTTGTAGTTTTTTGAAATCACTACATCCGGGAGATTCTCAATATCCTTTGCGACGCGCTCAACATCAACCATTTTGGCAATATTCGTGCCGCACCAACAGACATAAACTCCTATTCTTTTTTCGTCTTCCATTTTTCGTCAGTTTTATAAATTATGCTGCAGCTGCCACCTTAACATTGAGTGCTGCTTTTTTCAGGTTTGCAAAAGAGAGGGCAAACGAACGGTACAGAAAATGTGTCCATTTTCCGAACGGAACAATCAAAATTCCCCATTGAGCGAGAATCATCAGATGGACCATGTACAGCCAGAAATGATTCGCTAACAGACCGGTATCGATAAAAAGACGGACCAGAAAAGCGGTCAATCCCATCAAGAACAGCCAGATGATAAAAAACCAGTCGGTTGGCTGGGAATATCGATTCACTTCCCTCTCTTTATTTAATCTGGAAAATAAGAGAAGGGCGGTAAAAATAAAGACAAGACCTCCGGTAATGTATCCCAGGTAAATGATGATCTTATTTTCCGTTCCAAACCAATCGAGGAATACGGTTATGACCAGTAGCCCCAGGTAACCCAGTACTACCAGGAGGTGTTCAAGCCAACGGACTGTCTGCTTATCACATTTCAGTGTTTTGATCTGGGTGAACATATGCAAGAAAAGTGTTCCAACCGCGTCGATATAGGAACGCAAAGAGGCGTTGACTTTTGGTTTTATTACGGTAAAATAAAACATCCGGAGGATATTGGGCACCAGGATGAGCGTAAATACGCTAATGATCAGCCAGAATTCCAGCTTGTGTCCGAAATGCATAACCGCTTCGTGATTGAAATCTTTCACGAAACCAATGGCAAACACTCCAATGGCTACCAGTATAAAGCCAATGATCAGTGCCGGAAGGGATCTGTAAAACAGGCCAGCTAAACCGGTCCAGTCATATTTTGCAGTCAGCCATCTTCTAACCGACATCATCAATTCTCCTGGATTTGCATCACGCGGACAGGTTTCCGTACAATCGCCGCAATAATAACAGATCCAGGGTTCGACACCGGAAGCCAGTTTATCTTCCAATCCCATTTGCAGGGCACGGATCTCTTTCCGGGGAAACAATACTCCCTCTTCCGTCAGGTTGCAAACGGCAGTACAATTACCACAATGGAAACAGGCATTCCAGTCACTGGCTCCAAACTTTTTAATCTCTTTAATTAAATTAGGATTTACACGTGTACTCATGGTATGGAATTATTAATTCAATATTGTTTCGCTTGTTCTTCGATTTTCTCCAGTGAAAGCTCTTTAATACTCCCTTTCACTTTTTTGTTAAGGATGCTCTGCAATACCCTGGAAGCAGCGGCTGCACCCTGTGCAACCGTATCCGGGATATCCTTCGGGCCCTGGCAGACACCAGCGATGGTTACTCCTCCGACAAATGTATTGGTCGAATCGGTGTTGTAGTTTGCTTCGGTAAACCAGCCATCTTCATCCACTGCAATGCCGAGCATTTTGCTCAGTTCCGCTGCATCTGAGCGTGGTTCGAGCCCTACAGAGAGGATGACCATTTCGACTTCCTGCTCAACCAGCTGATTCGCCAGGATATCTTCATTACGAACGACCAGCTTTCCGTCTTTTTCTTCAATTTTGGCTGTTCGGCCACGAATGATATGTACCCCTTCTTTCTTTATGCGGTTATAGAACTCTTCATACCCTTTTCCGAAAGCCCTCATGTCAATATAGTATTCATGCAC
>CAZTES010000227.1:0-5210 GCA_964612275.1 uncultured Rikenellaceae bacterium | reverse complement strand
GACCGACATGATTCCCAGACGGATCCTGCTGTCATAGACTTTATCCAGGTGTTCAATTGGATTTTCCATGGACTATCTGTCGTATTTGAGGTGCATGAATAAACCGTAGGCAATGTGAAAAACCCCGAATCCTACCGCCCAGAATATCAATCCGATAGACGGAAAGAGCAATGCAAAGATACCACAGATGATATCTGCAAAACCCAGGTAGCGTACTTCGTTCAGCGTGAAATGACTGGCATTGTAGAGGGCGAGGCCGTAGAAGATCAGCGAAAGTGAAATTACCATGGATACATTGCCGTTTATGAACAGGATCAGGCAAAATATACCACCCACAGTTAACGGAAGAAACAGGTTTTCCAGGAGGCGTCTGGTTGGTTTTCCCCAGAATGGAACGCCTTTCTTTAAGGCTTTTCTGCGGGAGAAAAAATAACTGGTACCCAATGCCAGCACCAATACAATCGTTGCATCCAGGAATAGGTGCCACATGAGGGTTCCATCAGACAGATCAGTCAATGAAACGGTCTCTTCAGAAAACCCGGGAATACCATATCCGAGGATGCCCCAGGCTATCAATGCACCGATCAGTGCAAAGATACCCGCAAAAATGCCCGATAATCCGCTGAGGGAGATAAACCGGGTGGAGCGTTCCATGATCGACCTGATTTCATTCAGGCTTTCCAGCTGTTCATCTTTTTTGGCCATTTCAACTGTTTTAAAAGTACTTTGAAATACAAAGTTAATTATTATATTTTGATATACAAATGGAATAAAGAAAATTTTGGTACTGGTTACCCGGTCCCCGGTTCCTCCTTTGCAGCAAACAATACAACTTCAGACTTCGGCTGACTATGATGGGTTTCTGGGTAGTTCCCGGCTGCTTGTTGCCGACAGGAGTAACGAGTGACGCGTAACGCGTAACAAGATTCATAAAAATCCTCCTTATTCCCACTTTTTGTGCAAAGGACATCCTCCCGAAGGGGATCCCTTATGGGATTTCGAGAAAAGGAGGACGGAGTAACTTCATAATTCAGTATTCACTGCCTGCTGGCTTACAAAGCTAAATACCTAAAAATAGATATTACAAGAGATTGTTAAAGCCAAAACCTTAACCCCCAGCGGATTAACAAACAACTAATAACTTATAACTTTTCACCTATAACTACTCTCCATACCCGATCAGCTGAAACGGTGCCCAGAAGAAGGGGTTTCGGTACTGTTTGAGGACATCCCGCTGTGCCAGGGTGAGGGCTTTTTGGAGGCTGTTTTCCTTCATATACCCGTAGAATCGTGTCATCAGCAGGGCAGTGGGTTCGTCTGCTACGCTCCAGAGGCTGACAATGACTGCGGGTGTACCGGCATAAATGAATGCCCGGCTCAGCCCGATCAACTCATCTCCCTTGCTGATGTCTCCCAGGCCGGTCTGGCAGGCACTGAGCGTTACCAGCTCTGCATTCAGGTCCAATCCGAATACTTCATGCACAGCCAGCTGTCCGTCATCGGTATCTGTTGGGGCAAAGAGCAGGTAGGAGTACATTGGTTGTATCGGATTCATGGAGCCGTGTGTGGCCAGGTGGAGGTATTGAAAACTGGCAGCATTATTTTTCAGGTACGATTCGGTGGTTTCATTTTCAAACCGTGTTGTTCCACCGGGAAAATGCACGGAGATATCCTTCACCTCTTTTGAGGTCCCGGGAAGTCCTGAAAACTCACCGAGAGCAACATTTCCAAGTGCCATGGCCAGAAATTTTCCGTTATACACTCCCTGCTTACGGACACATTGTTCATAGACACTGGTTGAGGGAACATAGAAAAGATTGAATCGTTCCACCAGGTATTTGCCTTCCGCATCGATCAGTGCCTGGAAGGGGAGGAAATGCAGTTCCCGGTGCGGGATGATCCCCAGGTTTTCGTACTGGCTTACCCATTCTTCGACCGGGGAGAAGAGGATCTGGTAGAGAATTTTGAGCCGGTTAATGTAAGTGTCTCCAGAGCCGGGCTGGATGAGCCGGCGGCACAACACAACCGATTGTTGAATTCTGCTGGCAGGGACTTCGGTGGTTACGGTTTTCAAATCATCCCTGGTAATGATCCATATGATGAGTTGATCCTCGCTTATCCAGTACTCTATCAGTGCAGTTTTCTCATCGAGAAGTTTCTGGATAGCGGTTAATTCAGCCGGTTCCACCACCACCATGGACTGGTATTCTTCATTTCTCAGCTTCAGCTGGCTGAGCAGTGAGGAATATCCATCCCTGGCTTCCATGAGTTCGTTTTTCAGTTCGATTTTAGCCTCTCCGCGCAGGGCATCCGCTTCGGTTGTTTTCAGGTCGTTTCTCATGATTGCCCGGGTAAGCTGCTGGATCTGGAATCTCAGGTCCTGTTCCTGTTCCACCAGTTCCGGATCGGCACTGGCTTTTACATCAATTTTTTTGTTCCCGATCAGGTCAAGGAATGCACGTGACCTGGCTCGCTGGGCGCAGGCAAATGCATCTGTTTTCAGGTTGAGGTTGATCAGCAGGTTGATCAGCCTGTCGTACACATCGATCTTATCATCGATATAGATGCTTTTAAATTCATCGATGGTGAATTTACCCCGTATTGTCTCGATGATCCGGATTGCTTTCTCGTAAGCGTTAATGGCGGAATCGATTTTTCTCTCTTTTTCATACACCCGTCCCTTCTGGTAGAGGATTTGCCACTTCGTTTCATCCTGGCTTGCCAGGTTTGTTGCCAGCGTCAGGTTCGTGCGGGCTTCTGCCAGGTTCTCCCCATCGACATGAATGTGTCCGATCCGCAGGTATGCTTTGGCAGCACCTTCCTGGCTTTCTGAACGGGTAAAATAATCCACGGCCTGCTTGTAGCTAACCAGGCTGTTATCGATCTCGCCCATCCGGAACCGGGATTCGCCCAGGCGGAGGCTGGCCAGTCCGGCTGCGATCAGGGCATCGGCTCCTGCAAAATATTGCTGGGCAAGCTGTACGTCTCCCAGTCTCATATCCAGGGATGCCCCGAGTGCCTCTGCCTGGACTATTTCTTCCTCTTTGATCTGTGCAGACTGTAAGAAATAATCGTTTGCTTTTTCAAGGTCTCCGATCCGGTAGTATGCATCTCCCACACCGATTTTACTCCAGATGATCTGGGGGATGATGTTTGATTCTTCAGCATCCTGAAGTGCTTCCAGCTTTGCATTCAGGGCTTGTTCATATTCCCCTTCTGCCTCAAACGATTCTCCGATGGCTTGCAGTTGCCGGGCTGCGTTCCGGTCGTTGCTTTTAGCCAGCTCGAGTGATTGCCGGTACAGGGTTCTTGCTTTTTTGGTCTCTCCCCGCTGCATCATCGCATTCCCGAGGATAAGATCTGCTTCCATGATTCCCTGCCAGTCGTTGATTTCGTTATAGATAGCATGGGCATTTTCAGCATACTTTTCCGTTTCCCGGAATCGTCCGAGCGCATTGCATGCCTGCCCAAGGGACAGGTAGGTATCCGCCACGGAGAGCCGGTTAGTGCTTTTCAGGCTGTTTTCCATCCCCTCATTCAGCAGGAGGGCTTTTTCCAGAAAGGTAATGCCTTCGTTGAAATTACCGCTGTAGAGGTAGATTTTTCCCAGCATCCTGTTATCTTCAATGATCTCCAGCGGATTGTTCTGGATGGAATCCAGGTCCAGTGCCTCTTCTACATATTCAATCGCCCTGGCGAAATTACCCTGTGTGCTGTATGCCTGGGCGACTTTCCGGCAAACATCAGCTTCCATATCAAGATTCCGGTAGATCCCCAGCTGTTTGCTTGCTTCCAGGTATTTTTCATAATGATTGATTGACTCCTCATACTGGTTCAGGTTGTTATAGTAGTCACCCTGTTGCTGTTCACGCGTTGCAATGATGGAGGGAGTGGTACAGGAGGAGAGAAGCATACCGATAATTCCTATCAGCCACCATGGAGTGCGATGATGGTTTCGGATGAAGCCTTGCTTTTTCATAGGATTCAGTCTTACAAAAAAGAGTTAGAAAGTATACAGCAAACCCAGAATATAATCCGGATCTGCACCAATATTTTTACCCAGAACGGGTATGGAAACTTTTTCAAATAGTCTGAACCTTCTGATCTGGAAATTAAGGACAGGTATGTAAATGAGAAACCAGGCTTTGTTTCCTTTATAGACAGGTTCTGCATAGATCTTATTCCCCATCCAATGAGAGAAGGACACATGGTTCTCAAGTGCAATCCAGTCGTTCAGGTGAAAGTTGACGCTGCCACCAACATCAATCCGATCGCCACTTTTAAATCGAAAGGTTTGTTCAAAAGAATCTTCGTCACCCGGTTCGAAATAGTATGGAAATATTTTCTCTCCTTCAAAAAAGTAAGCATACCCTGCATAGAGGGTGAATGAATAGGGATAGATGATCTTTCTAAGTTTCAGGTCAAGTGCAATGACAAATTGGCCGGCTCCTGTTGGAAGCTTATAGTCTGTCCAGCTTTTAATCCCGGTTGGATTTTTTTGTCCTGTGGGAAGGGTAAATGTTGTTCTTGCCACCAGGGAGGGGCGGGTTTCGGTTTCCGTAAGGATCTGGTAATCGATACCAACAGCCAGATCGCCAAAACCAACAGCACTCTGTTTTGCAGACCACGTTTCTATCTCAGATCCGAACCGGTTTTCAGTGGTTGCGAAAACCTTTTTATTGACAAATATCGGCCGCAATACAACCTGCAGACGGTCTGAAATACCGTAACCCAGTTCCAGTTGATACAACCAGCTTCGTGTCCAAACGTTGGTGTTTAAAATATATCCTTTCTCCCCATTTTCATTGAATGCTTGATCAATTAATGTATACGATCCGAAAAAAGAGGCACGAAAAAAACCTTTCCTCAGGGTTGCCGGCTCGGTAATGACCGTCTGTTCTTTCAGCTCAGATGGTAGCACCTGTTGCTCGGTCTGTCCGCTTGCCAGGGAGGGTAGAAGAAGCAATGCCAGTGAACCAGAAATGATTTTAATCATGCCCGAAATATTGTATTTATTGATCGTTTCCATAACCAGGGCTGTGAGTTTTATCGTGTCAGGAAGTTAAAGCTTGCTCCCGTATAGATTACCAGAGGAGCCAGCTCGTTCTTCCCAAAAATGGGTATATCTATGGATTGAAACAGGCGCAGGTGCCTGGCAACCTGTATTTCATAACCGAATCCAACAGCCATCATGCTTTTTTCAGGATGCC
>CAZTES010000226.1:0-5216 GCA_964612275.1 uncultured Rikenellaceae bacterium | reverse complement strand
CCAACCAAATCGGAACAATCTGATCTCTGGCAGGCACTCTATGGACGCAATGGCGAATGCCCGCTGCCCGTGCTGGCAGCAACCACACCGTCGAATTGCTTTTATTACGCTTATTATGCTGCAAAGATAGCACTTGAACACATGACCCCCGTGGTCCTTCTTACCGAAGGATACCTGGGAAATGGATCCGAACCCTGGAAAATCATCAGCATGGATGACCTGCCGGAAATTCATCCTCCCCGGGTGTTCGAAAAGGTAGATGACTGGAAACCCTTTGAACGAGACCCGGAAACACTGGTGCGGTCCTGGGCAATTCCCGGAACAAAAGGACTGGAACACCGGCTTGGAGGATTGGAGAAAGATGCCATAACAGGTAGCGTCTCTCATAACCCGCTCAACCACCAGGAAATGGTTGAAATGAGAGAGGAAAAAATTAACCGCATCGAGAAAGATGTCCCTGATCTTGAGGTTGTCGGAGAACAAACCGGAGATCTCCTGGTCGTCGGCTGGGGTGGAACATACGGACACCTGCTGACAGCCGTCAGGGAACTGCTGCAGGAGAAATGTAAAATCGGCCTTGCACAGTTTTCATACATCAGACCCCTTCCGAAAAATGTGAACGAGGTGTTTGGCAGATTCAAAAAAATTATCGTATGTGAAAACAACCTCGGACAATTTGCAAACTACCTGCGGTTTAATCACCAGGACTTCAAATACCTGCAGTTCAATAAAATACAGGGAATGCCCTTTACCGTAGAAGAATTAAAAGAAAAGTTCATGAATTGCTTAGATATTAACGTCATTGAAGAGAAATAACCATGGCTGAAAACCAAGAAAAACTCACAGCAAAGGACCTGAAAAGCGATCAGCAGATACGGTGGTGTGCCGGATGTGGCAATCACGCGATACTGGCTGCTGTCCAGAAAGCATTGCCTGAACTCGGAATAAAGAAGGAGGACTTTGTCTTTATATCAGGCATCGGCTGCTCTGCCAGATTCCCCTATTATATGGATACCTATGGAATCCATGGTATCCATGGACGAGCTGCAGCCATTTCATCCGGCACCAAGGTAGCCAACCCAAACCTCAGCGTCTGGATCATGACAGGCGATGGAGATGCCCTTGCTATTGGCGGAAACCATTTTATCCATACCATCAGAAGAAATATGGGCCTCAATATTGTCATCTTTAACAATGAAATATACGGACTGACCAAAGGGCAGTATTCGCCAACATCTAAAAAAGGAGCCCATACCTATACATCTCCCTATGGTACAGTGGAAACGCCATTCCATCCGGGAGAACTGGTGATCGGTGCCCAGGGAAAATTCTTTGCCCGCTCCGTGGATAACAATGTCAAACTTACCACGGAAATATTGATGGAGGCCGGTAAGCATGACGGTACATCCGTGGTTGAAATCCTTCAGAATTGCGTTATCTATAACGATAAAACACATGCAGAAATAACCGATAAGGAATATAAGGATGATCGCCAGTTGATCCTGAAACATGGGGAACCGATGATTTTTGGTAAAAACCGGGATAAAGGCATTGTCCTCGAAGGAATAAAACTGAAAGTGGTCGATATCGGTAATAATGGCGCGAAGGAAAAGGACATCCTGGTACACCGTTCCAATGAAAACAACCCCGGGATCCACATGATGCTTGCCAACATGAGATACCCCAACTACCCCGTTGCCCTGGGTGTTATCCGCAATGTGCAGGCACCTACCTACGAGGTCAGCGTTGCTGAACAGATCAAGAAAGTCCAGGCATTATCGAAGATCAAAACGATGGAAGACCTGTTTAACAGCGGAAAAACATTTGAGATTAAATAAGCGGTTGCGCGGTTACGCTTCGTTGCACGGTTACGCGGTTCGTGTGGATTAATTTCAGATCACAACCATTCCACTATTTCAGCCTGTTAAGGAAGATCAACAATTGATGCCATTAAGACGTAAAATCCTACGTCTCAACGTTGAAAACACCCTCAATAGGCTTCGTCGGGTGCACCCTCTCACACTTTCAGTCTCTGACTCGTCCTGAAAAAAGTATACAGGTTTATACTTCTAAATGAACTGTTTTTCTGTAATAGTTCTTCTACTTGATTTAAGATTAACGAACTTCGATCTCAGAACAATATAGTTGTTCACAAATTATAAATCGTTAATCAGTGTTCGATATTCTTTTTCCTCCATCCTCTTTGCTCTTTGCTGGACACATGCCTTCTCTCAGTCTCTCCGTCACCCCCTCCTATAGCCACTTTCCCATTCCCCACCTTGCTCCGTGCTCCATGCCCTCCGCTCTCTAATCACCTTTCATCTTTCCCAGATATCCACCTTCTGCAAATGGATGCTTTGTTCGAAAAACACATTGGACACTTTCTCGAAATAGGGGGTATAGTCGGAGATGAAAAAGCGGTCTTCCCCGCCGGGGGCAGTTCGCTGAAGGGTATGCTCCTCCAGCAGCTTGCTCAGTTTTTGTGCCACGATCCGTGCTGAATCAAGCACTTCAATGTTGAAATTGAAAAACTTGCTGATCTGGTTCCGGATGATGGGGTAGTGGGTACACCCGAGGATCAGTGCCTCAATCCCGTTAAGCACCGGATTTGACAGGTATGCCCGTATGATAGCGTTGCTGATGTCATCAAAAATAAATCCCTCTTCGATCATGGGGACTAACAGGGGAGTTGCCAGGGAGACAACCTCTGTCTCCGGAACACTCCGGTTCAGCTTTTTTTCGTAGGTCCCGGAATTGATGGTCCCTTTAGTCCCGATCACCCCGATTTTTTTGTGTCCGTTGTTCTGCCGGATATGCTCCACCACAGGATCGATCACGTTAAGAAGCAGCGCTTTGTCGCCAATGTGGCTGGTAAGCGCATCAAATGCAATTGCCGAAGCGGTATTACAGGCAACAAGGATAACCTTGCACTGTTGCTCCATAAGGAAATCGGAGATCCGAAGGGAGTAGTGGGTGACCGATTCAGCCGACTTATCGCCGTAGGGCAGATGTGCGGTATCACCAAAATAGATGATGTTTTCTTTCGGCAACATTTGTTTGATGGCATGTGCAACAGTCAGTCCCCCGACTCCGGAATCGAACATACCGATGGGTTGATCATTCTGCATGGGTAATCAATTAAGGGTGAAAATATGCTGAGCATATACGCCTCCGTAAAAGTAATCAATTTTGGAAGAATTCTCCGCTGGGAATTCGGTTTCCTGCAAGGCACGTTCACATGGTGATCCTTCATGGGAGTCCTGTGGACCCGGGGGACTTCGGTGGATGCTGAAGACAGGTTATCCCTGAGCCGGGCCGGGTTTAAAGATCACCCCTTTGGTCGTTTTTCCGTCAACCAGAATTTTGAGTGGTTCGGAAAAGCGGATATGACGGATGAACTCATCTTCAAAATGTGCTTCCTGTTTGTTCAGAAAGTCAAGATCATAAAACCCGTCGTTCATGAAGGGGTTGATGGTGAAATAGCCTACACGAAACGAGGTCAGGTTTTGGAAAAAATGGGTTCCCTGACTGGGATCGATACGGTAATTCTTCAATCCTGCTTCCACAATCACACGCGCCTGGGATATCTGAGGCCAGTTCGTAGGAATACCCAGCCATGGATCGGTGGATCCCCAGCGACCGGGACCAACCAGTATATAATTCTTTTTCTCCCGGGCAAACTGCTCATTTATTGTTTCAATATTCACCGCAATATTTTTGTTGTGTGAGGCGGAAAACGATTCGGGCTTCACATAAACAAAGTCGGAAATACTATTGAATAGCCCGTTCCCAAGGGCTGAAAACGAAATGATCAGTGCATCATCCTGCTTTACATCATCCAGCTTGATGTTGCTTTTCTGATCGGTGTCAACAATGGGTCTTATCTGCAGGAAGTTAAATATCTTTGGTGTTCCGGGTGGCGTTCCCATGTTCACTGCAAACTCGATCTCAATGGGGTTATTCATCTCCTGCTGTCCCATCTCCAGCAAGGTCTTGAGAATCTCGGCAAGTGGGAAAATATTATGGTTCAGAATGTTGGCAAAAGTAACGATCTTTTTTCCCGATCCATGAATGCCGTCCCGGATGATGTTGTTGTGCAGGTCGAAGGTTGATGCAACATGACGCAGGACGTTGTCTTTTTCAGCATCCGGTAGTTTCAGTTTCAGGATATTGACCCCGTCATCCGTTGACGGGACAAAGTGGGTAAGGTCCAGGTCGAGCGCATAAAAGTTCTTCTGGGTATCCCGCAGTGCCATTTTCGGAGAGGATAGTTGAAGGATTTTTTTCGGGTACCTGGGGGAGAAGCGAAGCGTAATTCCCCCGTCGACAATGTATTTTCCAAGCCCCAGGGCAATGGATACAATGCCATCTTCCGGCTTCTCCTGTCCGATCGGATAGAAGTTTATGGAACGGGCAACACCGGAAAAGGTTGGATAGAAAGTATGCTCGCGCTTATTCCCGCAGACTTCCTGAAGGATGATCCCCATCTTTTCCTCATCGATCACGTTGGATGTGGCAGTCATATAGGCTTTGCTGCTCTTGTAGTACACCGATGCATAAACCTCCTTGATGGCGGAAGAGATGTGGCTCACCATCGCCTTGTTGTCCGGAGTGCGGGGTATCATATAGGTGGAATAGATCCCTGCAAAGGGTTGATAGTGGGAATCCTCCAGCTTGCTGGAGGACCTGACGGCAATGGGATTGTACTGGGAAACCTCCATAAAAGCAAGGATATCCTTGCCAACCCATGCCGGCAATTCGGCTTTCACAAAGTGGTCGAGGATCTTTTTATCATCCAGGTCGGATAGACCGATCTTGTAGAGATCATTCTTTTCCATAAACTCATCAAACACATCCGTACTCAGGACCACCGTTCTTGGAATGGTAATGATCACATCCTGGAACCGGTTAAAGAGCCCGTGCTTCTTGATCATGGTATTGATGAATGCCAGTCCCCTGGCTTTCCCCCCGATCGACCCGTCACCGATCCTTGAGAAGATCAGGTATTCATCAAAACTGGTCTTGTCGAATTTGGCAATGATCCCTCTCCCCTTGCCGAACCGGAAACTGGAGATGGCAATATAGATAAACCGCCGGATCTCATCCAGCGTGTCAAAATCCTCACGGCGCAGGTATTTAAACATCTGGGCAATCGGAAAGAGTGCACGGGCATTCAACCATTTCGAGAAGTCATTCCTGCTGGTATGGTATTCCAG
>CAZTES010000225.1:0-5235 GCA_964612275.1 uncultured Rikenellaceae bacterium | reverse complement strand
GTTGGCATCTATAGCTGTGCAGACCTGGATGTTAAGAACCTGAATTCTCCTGATTCGAACCGGGCTATTGAGTCACCGGACGACCTCGAGGGGGTAGCCGGTGGCGGCTTTAGAACCATACTTAATAGAGCCCAGAACTATTCTGGTCCTATGCTGGCGATGATGACCATGGGAGACGTGATGTCCTGTTCCTGGGGAAATTGCGCCATGAGGGACCTCTCTTCGGAACCGCGGGCAGCTTTCAATAACACGATTCCCTATTCCTATGCCTATGTGAACCGGAATTACTGGCAGTCGATGAATTCCGCCCTTTCACAGGTGAACGATGTGCTGATCCAGATTGAGAATGGTGCAGTCATCAAGGATGCTGCGACCACAACGATGGTACAGGCATGGTGCTATTTCATCCAGGGTGTGGCCCACGGCCACATCGCTAATGTCATGCAAAAAGGGTTTATTGTTGATGAGACAACCGACCTGCTAGCACTGGAATGGAAACCCTATCCTGAAATGCTTGATGCTGCTGTCGGATACCTGGAAAGAGCCGCTGCTGCATGTGAAGCCGCAGATTTTGTAACCCAGGATGGATGGTTTCGGGGAACAATCCTGACCAGTGACGAGCTGGCTGACCTGTGCAATTTCTTTTGCGCTAAATTCATAATCAACAATCCAAGGAATGCAACAGAGAATGCTGCAATTAACTGGACAAAGGTGAAACAATATTGCCAGAATGGTTTGAAAAGTGATTTCACCATTGATTTTGATGGATATGAAACCTGGTACGGGCAGATTATGGCATTCGCCCAGCTTGAAGGCTGGATGAGGGTTGATAACAGGCTCCTCAACATGATGGATCCCGATTATCCCTCCCGGTGGAGAGCTGACGGCATTGCGCCCGTCCCGTCAACGGCTACCTCGGCTGATGCACGCTTATTATCTGATTTCAGAGAGTTAGGCACGATTCCATTCAGACCCGAAAGGGGTTACTATCATTTTTCCTATTACGGGTACTGGAGATATCCGGATATACAAATTGAAACGCAGGCTGTTACAGGCAGGTATCCCGTTTATCCAAAATCTGAAAACGACTACATGTTAGCCGAGGCAATGTTGCGGACCGGAGACAAACCCGGTGCCATTGCTATCCTCAATGCCAGCCCGCGTGTAACCCGCGGCGGTTTGGCACTGCTAGATGCCGGGGCAACTGACACGGAAGTGATGGATGCTATTATGTATGAGCGGACCATTGAACTGTTCTGTCACTCTATGGGTCAAGGATTTTTTGACATGAGGAGAACAAATCAATTGCAGCCCGGAACAGTTCTGCACTTCCCGATTCCCGGGAAAGAGCTTGAAACCCTGGGTGAACCATATTATTCACTGGGTGGCTCTTTCGGAGAAGCCGGAATTGATTTCGCTGCTTCTGACTGGGGTTGGCCCGGATGGGATGTCCAATATCCTTATTAATTTATTGATAACTTAAAAAATCAGATATCATGAAAAAAAGAATCTTAAGTATGCTGGGCATCCTTCTTGCATTCCTGTTCGTGCTATCTTCCTGTGGTAAAACTGAGATAGAAGAATCACAGGATGATTATAACTACAACAAAATCATTCCTGTTGTACTGCATGGAATTAAAGGTAGTGCTGCGCCTATTAAAACCAATACCTTGACCTATTCCCTGGATTATTACAGGGGAGGATCGACCTGGGCATGGTCAGTTACCGGGGCAGAGTTGGCACCGATTGAAGACAGCAACGGGAATGAAACGGGTATCTTCTTTAACCAGGATTCCATCGAGTTGGATGGACCCGTGGTTATCACCGTTACAGAGACTACAAAGGGTGGCGTAATATCCGATCCGGCAACCCTGGAAGTGATGGTCTCTCCGTTTGTGATTACGGTTAGCGGACCCGGCGCAGGCGTTGCTTCCGGAGCCTGGACCTCCGTGTTCTCCACTCCCCATGATGGTGGTGCTACCTATGATTGGAGTGTCATCGGAGCAACCGGTACTGTAACCGACAATAATAACGGAACAGTCGATGTTTTATGGGATGTTTCGGCTACCGACATTGCCGATGTTGGAATTCGTTGCGTGAAGACCTTTGTCGGGCTGCAATCCGTTGCAGATACTGCCTTCATAGACCTGGTAGGTTATGTCACTAAGACAAGAGATGATTTCATAGGAACATTCAGTGGAGATGAGAGCGGAGGTGGTACCACTACTTTCACTACCACTGCTGGTACTGAAACAGATGAACTTGTTTTCCCCGTTGACGGTACTACTCATCTACCTGCATTGTATATTCCCATCTATACCGGCTGGGGAGAGTACTTTGTAGATGGTTACGGAAATGATGGGAATATTATTGTTACCATGGATATGACTTCAGGAGCTGTTACCATTGAAACGCAAGATTGGGGAGTAACGAATTGGGGAGAGGGTGAAGACCCGGTATACCATTACAATATCAAAGGAAAGGGATACTGGAATGGACAGGACATGACGATCCATCTCGATTACGATTTCCTTGGTGCTACTTTAGGCGTTTGGTATTCATGGAACATTGTTCTGACAAAACAGTAAGTCATTACGCTATATGAAAAAAAGCCCCGAAGCCGGGGCTTTTTTTTTGGTGGAAACTCACCGGGGGACTGCGAGTCACCCGGTGAAGTTATTCTCGTACTACGACTGAGCGATGGTTTGTGGGATCGCGGTTCGTAGTTCGAGTTCTTGATTGAATAACCTTGTTCGCCGGCTGGCAGGCGAACACCGTTTAACGTCAGATAGTCTTTTTATATCCCCAGGTGCATTACTCGCCTCCCATATGCATTCACACTGTGCTGGCTCATGAGATCGCTCACAAGTTCGCTAAGTTCCGGTCCATGAAATGTTTTCCCGATGAATATTATGGCAGTTGGACCGTTTTTTTTGCGTTCCAAATCCCCAGGCTGAAGCCTGGGGTAATTCATGTTAAATGTTAGTAGAAAATTAGTTACCACGGCATTTATGCCGGGGATCAGGGGAAACAAGTCGAACGTCGGAACTGCATTGCAGATTGAAAAGCGAGGCCTTTCATCCGACGAAATGCAGAGACCAGATATTGCGTAAAAAGCTCATATTTTTCTCAATTCTTCGAAAAATTGTTCGAAATGACAGTAGTACTATTTATGCAGGTTCTGCTAATCCTGTCAATGACATCCGGGATGATATTCACTTTCCGGAGATGTTTCAGGATCTTCACCACTGGGGGCTGTCTTGTATTTTTTTGATAGCTGCACGCGGAACATACAAAATATACAGGTGCAAGGCGATAAATAAAAGTCCGTTTTAATCCATAATTGTTTCATTTCTATTAAATTTAACTGCCAGTAACTGAAAATTTAACAATGCGACTATCTGACCTGTCTATGGCTTTCGGCTGGAGACATACCATCATGTTTATTGCCTTTTATGGCTGCTTTTTATTCACATCAGAGGGATTATTCAGTCAGGAAATTGTGCATGACAGGAACACCAGACCTATAATTAGTAAGTCATTTAACCTTTCCGGGTTACCGGATTTCAAAGTCATTGCTACGGAGGCAACGATTCCGGGATACTATATATTTGAAATTTCGCCCTATCTTATCATCATGGATCATTATGGCAATCCTTTGTTTTATCGTAGCATTCCTTTTGGTGTGAGGAATTTTAAACCACAACCCAATGGAAAATTCTCTTTTTACTCCATTTCAGACAGACGGTTCTATTTAATGAATAGTTACTATCAGGTTACCGATACGTTTGAGGTGCTGGGTGGATTGTTTACCGATTTTCATGAATTCAGGCTTCTTGGTAATGGGAATTCAATCATGGTGGCTGTTGATCCCCGGCTGGTTGATATGAGTCAGGTGGTTGAGGGAGGGAATCCTAATGCCACCGTATTAGGACTTCTTTTCCAGGAGATGGATGAAGATAGAAACCTGTTAATTGAATGGAGCAGCTGGGACCATTTTGATATTTTAGACTGCGATACAAATCTGGTTGACCTTACCTCCCAGTTTATAGATTTGATTCATGGAAATTCGATAACCATTGATTTTGACGGTCACTTTATATTATCGAGCAGGCATTTAAGTGAAATCACCAAGATTGACAGGAGTACCGGCGAAATAATATGGAGATTGGGTGGGAGAAACAATGAGTTCACATTCATCAATGATCCGATTGGATTTTCAGGGCAACATACTGCTATTCGAATGCCATACGGTAATCTGGGTTTATTTGATAACGGATTAAACCGGCTTCCTCAATATTCAAGAGGAGTAATCTATGAGATGAGTGAGCTTGAAAAGACCGTGTCCATGGCAGAAGAATTCCGGCTTTCCCCTGATGTCTATTCTCCAGAAATGGGAAATATCGCACTAATGCCCAACAATCATATACTGGTTGGCTGGGGAAAGAATTCAGCAAATGCATTTCTTGCCGAATTTGATCAGAGTGGTAACATCTGTACATCCATTTCGATACCCGGAACGATCATCTATTCCAGTTATCATATATCCTTCATTGAGCAACTGCAATCACTGATCAATACAAATGAAAATACAATTGATTTTGGTAATGTTGAGATAGGAGATTCGGCTATTCGTTTTGTTGAACTGCACAATCAGGGATCAGACCCGGTTACACTGTTTGGCTTCTCTGATGAATCGGGTCAGTTTGGAATAGTGGATACAATCCCGGTGGAAATCATGGGAAGTTCAACAGAACAGGTTAGTCTGAAATTCAAACCCACTGTCTCAGGGCATTATTCTAATCCTGTATACCTGCAATTTACATTGGATTCAACCATAGTTGATGAACACATGGTTGCCTGCAGACTGATGCTGAAGGGATCTTCAACGGTTACATCATCAGAAGATATTAACCAGACCAATAAGGAATCACGCATCTTTCCCAATCCGTTTCAGGACCGGATCGTTATTAATCAGAGCAGGGATGTTTCAGCGGTGATTATCTGGTCGATGACCGGGGAAAAAGTATTTCAGGTACTGAATAATAACCGGGATCGACTTGTTCTGGACCAGGGTGAATTATCTTCAGGATTCTATGTTTTTGAGTTGATTTTCCGGGATGGCACCAGGGAGTTTGTTAAGGTGGTGAAGGGGAGGTGAGTGGGGAAGGATGAAAGATGAAGGATGAAAGATGAAGGATGAAAGATGAAGGATGAAAGATGAAGGATGAAAGA
>CAZTES010000224.1:0-5342 GCA_964612275.1 uncultured Rikenellaceae bacterium | reverse complement strand
TCCTGCGTGGCTATGCCGCTGGCTACACCTATGGTACATTCTTCAACCTGAGAAAAAACGGGCAAGGTCAGCTGAAATAATACAGCTGCAAGAATGAATGATTTGATCTTCTTCATATCCAATTGCAATTCCTCCTGGATACAAATATAGATAACTTTTCCTATTTCCAGATTAAAACTAGCGGAGCCAAGTTTGCTTCACTCATGTTCATTGCAACGCAGGGAAGGCTGTTTATGCATTCATTTTGATGTGTATAATTCCTCCTTCATGGGAAACCTATATATTCGGCGGAATGCTGAGGTGCTGATCCTGGTACTGTTGCCTTCCGGTCCATGAATCACTTTCCCGTTGAAGGAGAATTGCAGTTGGACCGGGATTAGTGCGGTATTATTTACCCCGGGTTGCACTCGCTACGCTTGCTAACCCGGGGCTATTGATAATTGTACCCCATCCGGGGTACCCTATTGTCTTGAAAACATAGACAATTAAGGTACAAAAAAAGCCCCCAAGAACGAAGTGATGACGAGCTCACGACCCTGACATTTATCGTCAGGGGAGTAATCCAATGATTGAGGCCAAATTGAATATCGAATGTCGATTAACGAACGCAGATTTTAGAAGGAATGAAAATCTCAAATCAAATATCGTTAATCGTTAATCTTAAATCAGAAACCGAGGACCTTTTGATTTTACAACTTATCCAGCCACTCCTTCACCTCCTCCGGACTCAATCCCTTCAACCCAAGCTTATTCTTTCTTGTTCGCCAAAGCTTTAGCGAAGGTGGATTATTGTACCCATTCAGATCATCCTGACTCTCCGATCAGGATCTTCGATTGGCCAGCTTTCCGGGCTTCTCAACCTCAGCCAACTTTGCAATGGAATCATACCCCAACTCCTGTAGCACTGTCACCCATTCTTTGGGAATGCCTAGCTCAACATACTCCTGCTCACTGCTCATCCCGAATTTCTTCAAATCTCTGATTTGATTTGAAATTCGAGGATCCTCTTCCGAAGGAATGCCTTCGGCAGAAAAAATATGAAATCAAACCTGCTTGCTGCAGGCAGGGATTTCTGTTAATTCGGGACTGTTGGCTGTTCACTCTGCAAAGGACGCATTTAAGCCTGCGCTTGCCAAAGTCCGGCAGGAGGCGGAAGAAGGAGGTATATCTATTTTATATCCGCATCGGTTTCGGTGAAGGAGATGGTATAGTCCCTTTCGTAGCTGCTGCCCAGTGTTCCGCCCAACTTTACATACACCGTGATCAGTTCGGCGCCTGAATTGTTCTGATAGAAATTCAATGCCTGCCCGGGAGTGCCATCGAGCCCGGGATTACTTTCCGCCTGACTTTCATTATAAATTTTAAAGTGCATTGCCAGGTCCGCTTCCTGTGGCGAAACGGTAAAGTCCACTTTTTTATTGGCGTTCACTACCACCAGGTAATAGTCCCAGTCCCCGGTGGGATACTCGGCGGATGCAGTAGTTACAATGTTTGCCGAAATTATTCCTGATGGATAGGTATCAATGAGGGTTGCAGTGCCAAAGGTATTGTTCGGTTCGTTGGCATCACTGTCGTTCAGATCCGTAACTTTCACTGAATAGTCTCCTTTTTCCTGGTTGTTTCTGTCTCCGATTTCAAGAAAAAAGGTCCCTTCAACAGTTGGATAATAGACAATGTAGCCAAAGCTGGGATCATTCCAGTAGGTGATGATTTTGTTTCCAAGTCCATCGTAAATGGAAGATTCCAGTTGAAGGGTTTCCGAGAAATTTCCCAGTTCAAACTTAATGTTTTCCTGGATGCCTTCATTATCGATGGAAAACCGGTAGAAATCCCGGTCTCCTTTTGATATGGAGGCGTTGTAAGTAGTACCAAGAGTAATATCCGTTGGGGAAGTGATGTTGTTATTGGGTTCGTAATCGTCCTTGTAGGGATTTGTTCCGTCATCGCTGCATGCTGTTAATGCGATCAGCAGAAACAGGCATACACTCAGTTCAACAATCTTTCTTATCCATTCCATTTTTTTCCAGTTAAATTCAACATGTTATCGTAATTTAAAATTACCACATTTATCTAAAAAAGCAATCACTCTCCTCTATTTCTTTATATCCGGGGCTTTTCAGGGGTCTATCCAGTCACCCGAATCTTTAATCAATTCAATCAACTCTTCCACTGCCTTGTTCGATGAAACGCCCTTTTTCATTATGTAACGGTTTTTAAACAGTGTCACCTTACCTTTTCCGGATCCCACATACCCATAATCGGCATCTGCCATTTCTCCGGGTCCGTTCACGATACAACCCATGATCCCGATTTTTATTCCTTTCAGGTGTGAGGTTGCCTCCCGGATCTCAGTGGTCACTTTCTGCAGGTCAAAAAGAGTCCTTCCACAGGACGGACAGGAGATATATTCCGGGCTGGAGATTCTTGCGCGACAGGCCTGAAGAATGGTGAAACTGGTGGCAACGAGTTGTTCATGAGATAGTGCAGGGGTACTTTTTAACCATATACCATCTACCAATCCATCGATAAACAGTACACCAAGATCACAACTGCTTTTCAGCTGAAATGTTTCATAATCCTCGTTCTGGCATGTGTAGCAAAGGATTACAGGGGATTTGCATTCCTGTTGCATCATTTGCAGAACGAATGATCTCAATTCCTTCGGGTTTCGGGAAGAAAGAATAAGAATGGGCCAGGAACCTGTTCCGGATTCCAGGTGTTTCTTATTGACCTGGTCGATAAGATTCTCCTTTTCCGGGGGCATGTCAACCTTCAGGAAATGAATACCACCTGGCCGGTTTTCCTCGGAGAAGTATTCGTTAGTTGAATAGAGGGGGAAGCAATTTTCCGGTGGA
This sequence comes from uncultured Rikenellaceae bacterium, assembly GCA_964612275.1. Classification (GTDB taxonomy): domain Bacteria; phylum Bacteroidota; class Bacteroidia; order Bacteroidales; family VadinHA17. The sequence goes on along the minus strand of CAZTES010000224.1, from coordinate 2,487 downwards.
TCCGGTAATTTTTCCCATTCCCGGTAGTTCAGGATATATCCGGCAACACCGGGAGCACCTGATATGGGTAGCTGGGTGCCAAGGTATATATAATCGGCTCCCTGATCTCCTTTTGTCAAAACTTTTTTTCGGGAGTCAAACCGGTGACCCGATTGTTTCAGGGCCTTCTCAGGATTGAATGGTTGATCGCCGGCATCCACAATCACCACAGGAGGATTATCGCCTCCAATATTCTGTATGCTTGCTGAATTCCGTTTGTTGTAGTAAACCGGCATTTTTGTTATTTGACCATCGGAAGACTTCGGGTCATGTTTTGCCCAGCCTGAATAGAACGAAACGATATTCCGGGCAACGGGGATTTCACATTCCGGCTCTTCGGTTAACGAGACACGGATCGTATCTCCGATGCCATCGTTCAACAGGGCACCGATGCCAACCGCAGATTTTATTCTGCCCTCCTCTCCGAGTCCGGCTTCCGTAACGCCCAGGTGAAGGGGATAGTTAAACCCGTTTCCATCCAGTTTTTCCACCAGCAGGCGATAGGCTTCTGCCATTACCCTGGTATTGCTGGATTTCATGGAAAGAACAAGCTGGTAAAAATTTTCTCCTGCACAGATCTTTACAAATTCAAATGCCGATTCAACCATACCGGCGGGGGTATCTCCGAACCGGTCCATGATCCGGTTTGAAAGTGAACCATGATTCACCCCGATCCTCAAAGCCGTTCCGTGTTCTCTGCATGTTGTTAAAAGCGGAATAAGGCGCTCAGCGATTTTTTCGTATCCCTGTTGATAGTCGTTTTCATCGCATCCCTGTTTATCTGTACGCGGAGAGGCTGAGATAAAATTCCCGGGATTGATCCGCACTTTTTCAACGATTCTGGCAGCAATTTCAGCCAGTTTCGGATTAAAATGAATGTCGGCAATGAGGGGGATGGATATGTTATTTTTCCAGAGTTCCTTTTTTATGGCTGCAAGGTTTTCTGCCTCTTTCACGTTTTGGGCTGCCAGGCGGATATAATCTGACCCGGCATGGGCAATCCGGACACATTGTTCAACAATTGACCGGGTATCGAGTGTCGATCGGTTTGTCATGGTCTGGATCCGAACGGGAAATTCGCCACCCAGGGGAGTATCTCCGATCTGAACAACCCTTGTTTCGCGTCTGATGTTCCGGGAGGGAGAGAATGAATAGGTATAATTTGCTTTACCAGGGTCCATTATCGCTTGGTGATCTTCCACTCGAAACCGTCTTTTGTGTCCTTTATTTCAATGCCGGTGTCAATAAGGGTTTTCCGGATGCGGTCTGCCGTTTTAAAGTCTTTTTCTTCTTTTAATTGCTGACGAAGGGTAAGAAAATCCCGGATTATTGTTTCACGCAGCTGATCGTCATCCCGCTTCTGTTCTTCCCGCTTAAGTCCGAGGATGTCATAAACAAATGTGTGATAGATTTCTTTCATTTTCAGTAGATCCTTTTCACTGATAAAATCCTGTCCGGCATGGATAAAATTGATCATTTTCAATCCGTCGAACAGGTGGGAGATCAGAACCGGTGTATTGAGATCATCATTCAGTGCGTCGTAGCATTTTTTCTCAAACCGGGGCAGATCGATGGTTGAATTTTCGGAAGGGACCAGTTTGTTCAGGGTATCCAATCCTTCAAACAAACGATGAAGCCCTTTTTCGGATGCCTGGAGGGCTTCGTTTGAAAAGTCCACCGGGTTGCGGTAATGTGCCTGAAGGATAAAAAAGCGGATATTAATGGGTGAATATCCTTTTTCCAGAAGGGGGTGGTCACCGGAGAAGAAATCGTAGAGGCTGATGGCGTTTCCCAGTGATTTTCCCATCTTCTGTCCGTTAAGAGTGATCATGTTGTTATGCATCCAGTATTTCACCGACTCTTTTCCGAGGGCAGCGGTTGATTGGGCAATTTCACATTCATGGTGAGGGAACAGCAGGTCCATTCCTCCGCCGTGGATATCGAATTGTTCACCCAGGTATTTTGTGCTCATGGTGGAGCATTCGAGATGCCAGCCGGGGAATCCTTCACCCCATTTTGAAGGCCAGTGCATCAGGTGTTCAGGATTGGCTTTTTTCCAGAGGGCAAAATCATACGGGCTTCTCTTTCCTTCCTGTCCTTCCAGCTCCCTGGTACTGCTGATCAGGTCCTCCAGGATACGACCTGATAATTTCCCATAATGATACTGCCTGTGGTATTTCTCCACGTCAAAATAGACCGATCCATTTACCTCATAGCCAAATCCCCTGTTAACGATCCGTTCAACAAATTGTTGTTGTTCAATAATGTGTCCGGATGCCAGCGGTTCGATGCTGGGCTCAAGGACGTTCAACCGGTTCATGTTCTCGCGGAAACGGTTGGTATACTGTTGAACCACTTCCATGGGTTCCAGTTTTTCCAGGCGGGCTTTTTTGAGCACCTTATCTTCTCCTTCATCTGCATCGCTTTCGAGGTGCCCAACATCGGTGA
>CAZTES010000223.1:0-5359 GCA_964612275.1 uncultured Rikenellaceae bacterium | reverse complement strand
TGAGAAAGCTGCCAGGGAGCGCCATTGTTTTCAATATTGGAAAAGATCTGGTTCATCTCGGCCGGACCGGCAGACTCTTCCATCACCAGGTATCTTCGCATATCCACTATCAGCGAGGGTTGATTGATATTAATCGGACATTCCTGCACACAGGCATTACAGGTTGTACAGGCCCAGAGCTCCTCCTCTGTAACATAATCCCTGATCAGGGATTTTTGATCAGTATATTGCTTCCCCATTCTTATCATTCCGGGACCTTTTTCCTTCATCCGGGTTCTCAGGTCCATCATGATTTTTCTGGGAGAGAGCTTCTTGCCGGTAATATTTGCAGGACAAACGGAGGTACACCTTCCACACTGGGTACAGGAGAGTGAATCAAAATAGTTCTTCCATGTTGCATCTTCCGCATCGAGCACACCGAACCGTTCTATCTCTTCCTCTTCACCGTCAGGCTGGCTGGTATAGGTAGTTGCCTCGTCCATCATGCTTTTAAGTCCACGGGTAACCTGGTCCATTGTCCGGAGCTTTCCCGGAGGATCCAGGTTGCTCAGAAACACGTTTGGAACAGAGAGAAACACATGAAAGTGTTTCGAATAAGGCAGGTAATTTGCGAAGAAAAAGATGATCAGAATATGTGCCCACCAACTGATCTCATGCAATGTATAAAGCGATCCTGTGGAGAGTGTTGAAAATTGATCTGAAAGAAATGAACTGATCGGAAAAACACCTGCAATCTCATGATCCATTGCACGGTTGTGGGCGATATAAAATGTGTTCATCCCAAGCAATGAAACCATCAGCAAAAGGATAAGAAGAAGGGAAATATTGGCATCGACATGTGACCACGGTTTCATCTCAATCCCTGCAAATCGTTTAATGTGCAGAAAAATTCTCCTGATCAGGAATGCAATAATAGCCACAAGGATAACCGCAGCAAACCCATCACCACAAGCAATGATCACATCATATACAGGCCCCAGTAGACTTAAGATCCGTTCTGTTCGTATCAACCCATCGATGATCATTTCGATACTGCCGAAAAGAATCACGAGGAATCCCCAGAACACCAGGGCATGCATCAAACCGATTACAGGTCTCCTGAAAATCTTGCTCTGTCCGATGGCTACTTTCAGGGTAACCATGAACCGTTTGCTAAAATTGCGGATGGGAAATGCAGGACGAGTCAGTTTAAAAAAGGAGACTATTCTATGGGTTGTAAAGCCAAATGCGACAAGCGTTACTACCAGTGATAATATGAATAACATTTGTTTCATCATACATCTCTGATTTTATTTCATCTAGGGAAACGGGATTTTCATCTAAGGAAGTGAGCTCCGAACAAATAATCGGGTGCTCATTCTTTATTGCTGTGATTTCATTTCTTTTACCGCGTCAACCAATTCCGGGAGGACTTTCAATGCATCACCCAGGATGCCATAATCGGCGGCTTCAAATATCGGCGCATCGGGATCGGTGTTTATTGCCACGATGCATTTCGAGGAACTAACACCTGCCAGATGCTGGATCGCTCCGGATATTCCTACGGCGAAGTATAAATTTGGAGCAATGATTTTCCCTGTTTGTCCGGCATGTTCTTCATGGGGGCGCCACCCCTCATCGGAGACCGGCCTGGAACAGGCTGTAGCGGCTCCCAGTTCAGCGGCAAGTTCTTCAAGCGGTCCCCAGTTGTCACCCGATCTCATTCCACGACCTCCTGAGACGACAATTTCAGCATCGGTCAGGATGATCTTTCCGGTCTGTTTCTGTTTATCCTTTACCTTTGTTTTGATATCCGTTGGACTGATTTCCGGGGAAAAAGGTTCAATCGCTAACTGATTATCCGTTTCAATCAGCTCAAATGAGTTCTGTGCGAGGGTCAGGACTTTTCTATCAGATTTCAATACGACATTGGCATATGCTTTTCCAGAGAACACCTTCTTGGAGATGGTAAAGGGTTCCAGGGAAGAGGGTAGCGCAATCAGACTTGTACCCAGGGCGGCTTTCAATTTAACCGATAATCTGGGTGTCAATGCTTTCCCTGTATTATTGTGGGCAAGAAGGATCACGTCAGCCCCCTCCTTTTGTACAGCCTGGGAAATGATGTTGGTATACACCTGATTATCCAGGTTATTGAACTGATCGCCTTCCACTTTCAATACCTTCAGGGCACCATAATTCCCAAGTTTTTTCAGTTCACTTTCTTCCACGTTCCCGATTGAAACAACCGATGTAAAAGTGTTCAGCATTTCAGCCAATTTTGACGCATAGGATATCAATTCGAAGGTGAGTTTTTTAAACTTCCCATCCCAGTTTTCTGCATACACTAATACTGCCATGATATTTTTTTTTGTTCCTGATGTTGTGTTCTGTTAAAGTACTTTTGCCTCGTTCTGCAATAAGTCGACCAGCTCTTTTACATTCTCCACATCGATCATTTTACATGGGGGTTTTGATTGGGGAGGTTCAAACCCGGAAAAATCGGTCATCGCTTCCACTTCTACCGCTTCCACCACTTCAAGTGGTTTTTTACGCGCCATCATGATCCCACGCATGGCCGGGATCCTTGGTTCCTTGGCAATTCCCTTCTGAACAACTGCCACGATTGGAGTTCCAACCTGGACCATCTCTTTTCCTCCATCAATATCCCTGGTAATCTCCAGATCATTGCCGCTGAGGGTAAAACCAGAAACCGCCGACACAGAAGGATAATCAAGGAACTCCGCAAGCATTCCCCCAACAGCAAATCCGTTAAAGTCGCTGGATTCAATACCGCAAAGGATAATATCAAAATCGTTCTTTTTTAACTGTTCTGCCAGCTGAGCTGCCACGACATATGCATCGTTCGGTTCAGCATTAATGCGGATGGCATTATCTGCTCCTATAGCCAATGCTTTTCTTATGGTTGGCTCAGCGTCCGTAAGTCCAACAGTAATCACAGTAACGGTATCCACAGGATTTCCACTATCCTCTTTTAATTCAATAGCCCTGGTAAGAGCCAGTTCGTCCCATGGATTAATGATCCACTGCACACCTGTTTTATCAAATACAGTGTTATTGTCTGAAAACTTAACTTTGGTCGTGGTATCGGGGACATTCCCGAGGCAAACTGCTAACTTCATGTCGATATTTTTACTGTATTGCGTTTTACATAAGTGAGTTCGGATTGAGGTTGACAAATATATAAAAATTCTGTATTAATATCACGGGAGAGCATAATTAGAACATTCATACATCATTAAACAATGACAGGAAAACATGAATGCACAGGGAACCAGGTAATGGTTATAAAAATAAGTGGAAAACCATTTTGATATAAGAAATTATTTTTATGTTTACGATTAATAGGATTCCCCTGTGTCTTCAGAGAAGATGAAGTGGAACAGTCCATGATTATAAAACCAGACCATTAACCAACATACCATTAGCCAAAGGATGACGAAGCCGAAAAACGAAAAGATCCGAGTAATTAAAGATTTCGATAAGTTAGACAATGAGATACAGGAACAGATTAAGTTGGTTTACCCCAACGGTTTCAGCCAGAACCTGATTACTTTTACCAACAAAGAGGGTAAGCTGGTCAGTGCTCTTCCATTCGAAACCGATGATAAGTATTATCTCGTCAGGATGACAAATGTCCAGGCGCAGCAGATCATCACAGAGGATGAAGATTATGACGATGAAGGAATTCTAAAGGTGGATTCCAGGGAGGAGTATGAAGATAAATATGCTGATCTGGAGTACCTGTCAGATCAACACCCGGATGATGAAGATGATGAATAATCCGGATTAATGATGAGGTTTAACATCAAATCGTTAGGACCAGGACTGCTATGGGCTGGAGCTGCCATTGGTGTTTCTCATCTTGTTCAATCCTCCCGGGCGGGTGCAATTTACGGATTTGACCTGGTTGGGATTATTCTTCTGATCAATCTGTTTAAATATCCCTTTTTCGAATTTGGTCCCCGGTATGCTGCCTCGACCGGGGAAAGTCTATTACAGGGATATAACAGGTTGGGGAAGTGGGGATTAATTCTCTATGTTTTGTTAACACTGGGTACAATGTTTACTTTACAGGCAGCGATCACCGCGGTGACTGCAGGCCTTTTTTCTAACGTTTTTCCCGGTTCGTTCACCCCTTTTACCTGGGCACTTATCATTCTGATCACCGGGATTCTGATCATAACGATAGGGAAATTCTCGTTTCTGGATAAGATCATTAAATTCATCATCAGCCTGCTGGCAATTTCCACCCTGGTCGCTGTTGTTTCAGCCATTACAAAGGGATTTAATCCCGATCCGGAATTTTCACGCTCATTTGAATGGAATTTTGCAGATATTGCTTTACTGATTGCCATTGCGGGGTGGATGCCTTCGGCAATTGACATCTCTGTTTGGCATTCACTCTGGACGATAGCGAAGAAAAAAGAGACGGGGTATACACCAAAGCTGAAGGAGTCTCTATTCGATTTCAACGTGGGATATATTGGGACGGCTATCTTATCGATTGGGTTTCTCTCCCTCGGAGCCCTGGTAATGTATGGAAGCGGGGAGCAATTTTCCGATAACGGGACTCAATTTGCAGGTCAATTAATCAATCTCTTCACCTTCAACCTGGGAAGCTGGGCGTATATCCTGATCGCTATTGCGGCGTTAACAACCATGTCGAGTACAACCCTGACCTGCCTGGATGCCTATCCGCGAGTACTGAAACCAACCACGGAGCTCCTGTTCCCGAAAGTCAGTTCCCGGAAAGATTGGAATTGGCTCTCCTGGATGTGGCTTGGTATTTTGTTTGTCGGAACGATTACGATTTTGAAATTCTTTGTTACGGCAATGAGTTTCCTGGTGGATCTTGCCACAACCCTCTCTTTTCTGACCGCACCTGTACTGGGATACATGAACTATAAAGTGGTTACCGGGAGCAATGTAAATCGGGAAGCCCAGCCAAAGCTGTGGTTAAGGATATTGACATGGGTTGGACTGGTTGTTCTCTCGGGCTTCGGGATATACTATATTATCTGGAAATTTTTTATCCTTTAATGACAACAAAAGCCCCATCAGGCCTGTGCCGTCGGCCCTCCGAAATTCATCGGGATCACCGGCGAGCCTGAACTTTTGATGTCTTTTATCGCTCCATGCACGGACTCAAACTTTTTCAGGTTATCCTGCAGCGCCAGAAGTAGTCTTTTGGCATGCTCCGGTGTAAGGATAATTCTCGATTTAACACGTGCTTTCGGCACACCGGGCATTACACGAACGAAATCAATCACGAACTCAGAGGATGAGTGTGTAATGACAGCAAGATTGGAATAGAGTCCCTGTGCGATCTCCTCATTCAGTTCGATATTGATCTGGTTTT
>CAZTES010000222.1:0-5462 GCA_964612275.1 uncultured Rikenellaceae bacterium | reverse complement strand
TGACCGATGCGGATGTGGATGGAAGCCATATCACCACCCTGATCATGACCTTCTTTTTCCGTTATATGCAGGAGTTGATCAGAAACGGAAACCTCTACATTGCTACTCCGCCCTTTTATTTGATTAAAAAAGGAAAAGATCAACGATATTGCTGGTCAGAAGAAGAAAGGATCGCCGTCACGAAAGAGCTTGGCCAGGGAAAGGATGGTAGTCTCTCTATTCAGCGGTATAAAGGACTGGGAGAAATGAATGCTGAGCAACTGTGGGAAACAACCATGAACCCGGAAAAAAGAATCCTCCGGCAGGTAACCATCGACAGTGCTGCCGAGGCAGACAGGATATTCTCCATGCTCATGGGCGATGAGGTACCCCCACGCCGCGAATTCATTGAAAAACATGCGAAGTATGCCAATATTGACGCGTAGGGCATCCATTCTAATCGATACAGGGGGTGTATCACAACCTAAAAATAAGTCTTCACGCAAAGATCGCCAAGTTAATGTAAAGATCGCAAAGCGTTAATTAGCAGGTATTTAAACTTTGCGTACTTAATGCTTTTCTTTGCGTACTTTGCGTGAAAAAAAGGGTTGTGACACCCCCTTTCATTGTTAACCGGCTTGAAATTATTTCTTTTATTTTTATACCACACATCAAAATAAAGTAATCGATGAAGTTATTTTCAATCATTTTGCTATTGTGCATTGGGATTTCCCATCCTGCAGTGGCTCAGGAAAATGAAGATATGAAAACCGTTGAGATGATCTTTGCCGAAGCCCTGTCAGACAATACAGCCTACGAAAGCCTCAGATACCTGGCAAAGGAGATCAGGGGAACGGAATACCCGGATGAATACATCATCATCAGTGGACACCTGGATGCATGGGATACCAGTGAAGGAGCCCATGACGATGGCGTGGGTTGTATACAATCGATCGAAGTATTGCGGATTTTTACCGAACTGGGAATAGAACCAAAACATTCAATAAGAGCGGTGATGTTCATGGATGAAGAGGTCAGCGGAACCGGATCGGTCACCTATGCCGACCATGTCAGAAACTCAGGCGAAAAACACCTTGCAGCCATAGAGTGTGACCGGGGAGGAACATCACCCGTTGGATTTTATATTGATGCTTCCGATGAGGTCATCGAAAGAATTGCGCATTGGAAACCATTTTTTTTACCCTTTGGGATTCATCTTTTTACCCGCGGTGGCAGCGGTGCTGATGTGGGTAGATTGAAGGAGTTCAATACTGTGCTGATCGGATACCTGCCCGATACAAACCGCTATTTTGATTACCACCACTCCCCCAATGATACATTCGAAAAGGTCAACAAAAGAGAGATGCAGCTGGGAAGCGCTGCCAATGCTGCCCTGATCTTTCTGATGGATAAATATGGATTGCATTAATGCATGCTAATGGCCGTCGGTAGTGAGTAATTACAATCGAGTTACTATGCATGGGACTCTCCCGAAGGGATTCCTTTGGAGCTACGAAGAATGACAATCGCCTGCCAGCCGCAGGCAGGTATGACTATTGTCTGACAATCGTATGACTTCCTCAGAATATGTATGCCGCTTTCTTCAGCTCATCAATATTCTTCAGCGGTTTGGGAGGATGGAGGTAGCGGTCGAGGAACTCATAGATTTCAAGGCGTATTTCCCTGGCAATTTTGGTGTCCATCCGGTTAAAGGAATGCCCTCCCGGGATCTCCTGGTAGATTTTGTATTCAAACTGCTTTCCTTCGGCTTTTAGTGCTTTTATCAGGTGTTCCACCTCCAGTACATTGACATCAGCATCGTTGGTATTGGTATGGATCAGCAGGGGTGTTTTCAGTTTGTGAGCCTGCCAGGCAGGAGATCTTCTCCGGTATTCTTCCACATCCTCATAGGCTGTTTTTCCAATGTGATAATCGGCTGAATAGAGATCACGGTAGGACTGTGTTTTATACCCCATCCTGGCGATCAGATCGCTGACCGGTACTCCTGCATAGGCAACAGTATAGTTGTCAGGATGTTCAAAGATGTCATGGAGGGCGATCAGTCCGCCATGACTCCACCCAATGATGCCAACCCGGCTCTTATCAACAATATCGTAATTATCGATCATGTATTGCCTGCTTGCATCTACATCCTCGATCTCAAGGCCCCCGTAATCGATTTTCCGATAATGACTCATTCCATACCCCGTACTGCCCCGGTATTCAGCAGCGACGACAATATACTGCTGTGCCATCATTTCCCGGATGATGTGGGTGTAGTAGGTTGTAAAATCACTGTGGACCCCGCCGTGCGGAAAAACAAGCAGAGGATATTTCCGGGAAGGATCAATATTTTTTGGGATGAATACGTACGACCAGAACTTCACAGGATTCCCGGCTCCCTGGGCTGTTGGATTTTCTTCTTTCCACAGGGGAGGACCGTAAATGTAAACCTTGTCAATAAAGGCAACATCACCAACTTTATTATACCAGTAGATATCATCGAGTGCTTTTTCGATGACATCAAGCCGGTGATCGAGCATCTCAAAGCTGCGTTCTATTGCACGAATGGCTTCCTGGTTTGCATGTGATTCTTCTTGCGCCCAGCTTACCTGCAACAGGGATAGGCCGATAAAGATCAGTGTGAATTGCTGTAATCGTTTGTCAATTTTCATGATTCTGATTTTTTAATTTATTCTATCTTGCTCTGAATGGTCCAAATGCATTGTGATACAGAGGTAAATCATTTCATGGACCGAACTTTTACCATGCGTCAGTTCAAAATTATTTTCCAATAATCAGGTGAATCATATCTCAATTTTCCCTTCAAAGACAAAACTCACGGGGCCTGTGAGCCATATTCCGGTAACCTGATTTTCAGATGTAATGGTAAAATCAACTTCCAGTTTACCTCCCAGGGTTTGAACGGGAACGGGGGCATTAGCAATTTTACCGTCCATGACTGCACAAATGGCAGCGGCGACAACTCCCGTTCCGCAGGAGAGGGTTTCATTTTCAACACCTCTTTCATACGTCCTGATAAAGAGGGTATTGCCTTCCGCTTGAAAGAAGGTAACATTGGTTCCTCCGGGTTCAAAGGGTTGGCTGTACCGGATCTTTTTCCCCTCCTCATAGGCATCCATTGTTCTCACATCAGACCGGGAGAATACAGCATGGGGTGAGCCGGTATCCAGGAAGAAAAAACCTTCCCTCTTCTCTATCCGGGTGACATCATTCATTGTTACCCTGACCTGATTGCTGACAACCAATGCCTCATGGGGCCCATCATATGCTTTAAAATGCATCGATTTCGCGGCAATCCCTGACCGGTATGCAAATGCAGCAATGCACCGGGCACCGTTTCCGCAGAAGGATCCTTCCAATCCATCCGCATTGAAATATTTCATCTCAAAATCATACTGTTCATGATCGGATAACAACATCAGACCATCGGCACCAATTCCGAACTTTCGGTCGCATAACCTGTTAACCACCATTTGATTTCCTGACCCGAACTGCGCCTGGCGGTTATCCATGAGGATAAAATCATTACCCGTGCCGTGATATTTATAGAAATGGATCAACATGTCAGGAAAGGTTAAAAAGTGTTAAATCTCAACATTCCTGCAACATCAATAATAATCATGCGTTTAGGTAGCTGTAAAGTTAGTAATCTTATTTTAGAGGCATAATTTTTGTAATGAAAAACCAAACAAATATTGATTAAATTTGTTATCATACTAAAAAATCATTTGTCATGAGCGGTAAAAAGATATTAGGCACCTTGATGGTAGCTATCCTTGGAGGGATTATAGCCATATTTGCATATACCTTGTTCATTGAAAAACCGGTTGATCCGGTTGTTGCTCAGAAGAACGATTCGCAATTGGTCCGGTTTGCCAATCTTCCCCAGGATTTTAAAGCGGCGGAGTTCGATTTTACATTTGCAGCAGAGAATACGGTTCATGCTGTGGTCCATGTAATAACGGTTACCGAGAGGAGTACAGGATACCGTAATCCATTGTATGAGTTTTTCTACGGGGAGCGGTATAACCGGAATCCGCAACCTATGGTCGGATTTGGTTCGGGCGTTATCATTACTGATGATGGATACATTGTAACAAACAATCATGTGATCGAGGGTTCCGATGAGATTGAAGTAACCCTTAATGACAAACGGGTTTTCAAAGCAGAGATCGTAGGTCGTGATCCCAGCACGGATATTGCGTTGATCAAGATTAAAGAAAAAGACCTGCCCTGTTTGCGTTTCGGTGACTCCGACAAGTTGAAACTCGGACAGTGGGTCCTTGCTGTCGGCAACCCCTTTAACCTTACTTCAACGGTCACTGCCGGGATAATCAGTGCCAAAGGGAGAAACCTGGGATTGCTGCCGGATGAATTCCGGATTGAGTCATTCATTCAAACGGATGCAGCGCTCAACCGGGGAAATAGTGGTGGAGCACTGGTAACCCTCAATGGGGAATTCATCGGATTGACCACTGCCATCATTTCACCCACCGGAGGATATGCCGGAAATTCTTTTGCCGTCCCCGTAAACATCGTGAAGAAAATTGTGGAAGACCTGAAAGAATTCGGAGAAGTACAGAGAGCCATTCTTGGCGTTATCATTACCGACGTGAATGCTGACCTGGCGGAAGAGAAGAAACTGGACAAAATTGAAGGAGTCTACATCAATGGAGTGCGTGAAAATGGAGCGGCAATAGATGCAGGCATCAAGGAAGGAGACGTTGTTCTCCGTGTTAATAACGTGAATGTCAATTCAGTAGCTGAACTTCAGGAACAGATTAGCAAGTACCGACCAAACGATGAAGTAGATGTTCTGGTAAAAAGAGACAATAAAACGAAACAATATAAAGTTGTTTTACGTAACACGGAAGGTAGTACCGAAGTTGTCCGTCCGGATGACCTGATCATGGGTGCAAGGTTCGATGAACTTTCTGGCAGCGATAGAGAAGAATACAATATCTCAAATGGTGTGAAAATCACTGATGTCGGTGAAGGATATTTAAGCGAAGTGGGATTGCAATCAGGCACGATTGTTCTCCGTATTAACGGGAACAACGTAAAGCGTGTCAGTGAAGTGAAAGACATCCTGGGGGGAGGAAGAACATTATATACCATTGAGGGAATACAACCCAATGGGACGATCTTCAGTTATGAGATCAAAAGATAATTTAACAGAATGTGGATCAACTTGTTATAAGGCTTGTTCTGCAAGCCTTTTTTTCATGCTTTCGCATTTAACCATGAACAACTATTGACTTGTGTTATTAAAAGCCATAAATTTGCAATATATTTTATAGGAGATATATAAAAAAGATGAGACAATTAAAAATTACAAAATCGATTACCAACCGGGAAAGTGCTTCACTGGATAAGTACCTGCAGGAAATTGGGAAAGAGGAGCTGATATCCGTTGAAGAAGAGGTGGAACTGGCACAGCGGATTAAAAAAGGTGATCG
>CAZTES010000221.1:0-5484 GCA_964612275.1 uncultured Rikenellaceae bacterium | reverse complement strand
GTTCCTCCTGTGCTTTTTTCTGGGAAGTCAGATCGAACATGACGCCCCGAAATCCGACAGCTTTATTGTTTTCAATGATCGGATCAACATAAGCCATAGCAGGGAATGGGCTCCCGTCTTTCCGAAGTGCGGTCAGCTCAAAAGCACCGCTCTTTTCCCCCTTGACCTGACGCAACAATTTTAACCGGGCTTTCTTAAAATCTCCAGGGGAGAGTAGATCGTCAAAATTCACCCCTTGCTTTACATCATCAGCAGTGTATCCAAAAGTTTCTAGAGCAAAATAATTTGCATAGGAAAGATGCCCATCCATTGTTGCCTCACAGACAATTGCGGGAAAGAGTTCGGCAAATTCCCTGAACCGCTTTTCACTGCGTTTCAGGCTCTCTTCCTGCTGCTTAAGCTCAGTATAATCGTCATATATAGCAACAATTTCATCCGTGGGGAGTTTATAAATCAGGTTTTTCCTCCATCCGGATATCCGTTCATCCTTATAATAGGATACAGGAAGAATTTCCGATTCTCCTGACCGGTATACCCGCTTCAATGCATCGAGAAACCCGAACTCACTGACTTCCGGAAACGCGCTCGTAATTCTCCTGCCAATCACTTTATCAGCACTAATTCTCTCAACTTTTTCAGCCGCTGCATTAAACTCCAGGATGATATAATCATTACCATGGTCAACTGCCTGATAAACAGCCACACAATTGCTCATATTCTGAAAGATGAGCTTGTACCTTGATTCAGCCTGCTTCAGTATCCTTTCTGCTTCTTTTCTTTCTGTAATATCGTTTATTATGGTAAGTAAACAGGGCTCATTTTCCAGCAAAAGGGTTTCAGCTGAAAACAATCCAATCCGCTGATCTCCTGATTTTGTTTTGATCTTTACTTCCTGATACCGAATCTTCTTTTTTCGTTTCAGTTCGGACATAAGTTCATTGCTCTGCACAATATCAACGAACAACTGCATCTCAGTTGAGGTATGTCCGATGATCTCTTCCCGGGTATACCCCAGAGCATCCAGAAAAGCCTTATTCACATCCACATAGGTTGAGTCGCGGAAATTGCTGATAGCCATCAGGGATGGATTTGAATGAAACGCTTTGAAAAAGATTTCTGGGGATTGACTTTCAGCAGGTGCTTCTGATTGCGGTGTCTGGTCTGTATGAACCACTTTTACCTGCTTTTCAAGGGATTTTATGCGGTTCTTTAATGTCTCATTTAAAACCTGTAGTTCCCGATATGTAGGCTTTTTACCCATATAGCGTTACAAAATAAGTGAAACGGTGACAGCATTCACCAGTCTGTGAAATAATGTACCTGATAATACGTTTGAATGGGGCAATGTCTGCAACAACTTGAAAACTGATGAAAGATAATAAAAATTTAAGAAAGACAAAGGATCGGGCAATCAAAGCAGGGTATTCTGAAGCGTTTGATTAGCTATTATTGTCTGATCGTTATTTTTCCAGGCCCTTTTCGGATCATTTTTCCAATGATTGCTGCCTCTTTCACTCCCTTTTGATGAAGTTTCTGAAGCAGGTTACCGCTATCTTTTTCCGGAAGGGAGATGAGTAAGCCACCCGATGTTTGAGCATCTGACAGGATCACCTGGTCAAGCCGGGAGATTTCCGGATCCCAGGTGGTACTTTTTTCGATATGCTTCAGGTTATTCATCGTTCCGCCCGGGATAACGTTTGCTGCAGCAAGCTCTCTGACCCGTGGGAGCAGTGGTACACGGCTGGCGTACACTTCTGCGTCTACCCCGCAGGCTCTTGTCATTTCCAGCAGATGTCCGAGCAGACCGAATCCTGTAACGTCGGTGCAGGAGGAAACGGGATAATCCTTCATCAGGGCTGCGGCAGCTTGATTTAATGAAGCCATCATCTTAATCGCTTCGTTTTCAGTTTTTTGATCAATTATCTCCCGCTTCATGGCTGTCGAAAGAATACCCGTTCCAAGTGGTTTGGTCAGGATGATCATATCTCCCGGCTGACCACCAGCGTTTGAAATGATTCGCTGTGGATGAACCAGTCCCGTAACCGCCAATCCGAATTTTGGTTCGTTATCTTCGATAGAGTGTCCGCCAAGGATAGCAATACCGGCTTCTGAAGCCGTATGGTTTGCTCCATCCAGGATCTGCTCAAGAATGTTTAAAGGCAAACGATGAACCGGGAAAGCCACGATATTCAGGGCAAAAACAGGAATCGCTCCCATGGCATAAATATCACTCAATGCATTTGCTGTGGCTATCCTTCCAAAATGGAAAGGATCATCCACAATGGGAGTGAAAAAATCGATCGTGTGCACCAGGGCTGTCTCCTCATTTATTTTATATACCGCAGCATCATCTGAAGTTTGATGCCCGATCAAAACATTCGGATCGGAGGGTGTGGGCATGTTTTTAATGATTTTTTCCAGATCCTGTGGACGAATCTTGCAGGCACAACCCAACCCGTGGGTATATTGTGTTAGTTTCACATCCTTGTGCCGTTTCTGATCAAACACCTGCTCTTTTTTATGTACATTGATATTCCGGTAAACGCGGATGATTTCCCGGGCAGCCCGGTCGATATCACTCTCCGTTGTATCCCTCCCGGTGGAGAAGCGAATGGAGCCCATGCTGTATTCCGGCGGAACGTTCATCGCCATCAGTACAGAGGATGTTTCTTCCTGATCTGCATGGCAGGCAGCACCGGCTGAAGCGGCTATATCCTGAAGAGCGGATAGCAGAGTATTCGCTTCCACTCCCGGAAATCCTATGTTTGCAGTATTTGGCAGTCGCTCTTCCGGATCTCCGTTAATCCGGATTGTAGGAATTCCCTCAACCAGCTGTTTTTCCAGCCGGTCCCGCATGTACTTCAGGTGAGCAGGAACCGTTGCAAGGTCCCTGACAGCAATTTCGCAGGCTTTTCCCAGTCCGACAATGTTAAGAACGTTTTCCGTCCCGGCTCTGAGATCCATTTCATGATCTGCCCCATGGATAATTTTCTCAACGGTCGTTCCCCGTTTGATAAACAGTGCACCGATCCCTTTAGGACCATACAATTTATGACCGGCAACCGACAACATATCAACACCGAGCTCTTTTACATTAACATCAATTTTTCCGACTGACTGGGCTGCATCGGAATGAACCGTGATCTTGTGTTTCCTGGCAATCTCCGTAACAGCGCGAATGGGTTGAATGCTTCCCACTTCATTGTTTGCATGCATGACACTGATCAGTATCGTCCCCGGAGTGATGCTTCTCTCCAGCTCCTCCAGGATGATGATCCCGTTCCTGTCGACCGGCAGATAGGTTATCTGAAAACCATGCTTCTCCAGGTATTTTACCACTTCAGTAACCGATGGATGTTCGATTGAAGAAACGATGATGTGATTGCCCAACTCCCGGTGTGCGTAAGCATATCCTTTTAAAGCCATATTATTGGATTCAGTCCCTCCACTGGTAAACAGGAGTTCATCCGGATCGCAACCGAGGGCTGATGCCACCTGTGAACGTGCTTTTTGCACCGCCTTTCTGGTCTCAGCGCCAAACCAGTGCGAGCTCGAGGGGTTCCCGAAAAATCCGCCAAGGTAAGGCTTCATGCATTCGATCACCTCCCGGTGCATTGGAGTAGTAGCGTTATAATCCAGGTAGACTCTTTTCATTTCCGTGTGATCTTACCGTTGACTGTTTTTGAATAGAAAACACAATATTCTCTAAGCCCGCACTCCCCACATCGGGGTTTACGAGCCTGACAGATGTATCGGCCATGAAGGATCAACCAGTGATGGGCTACTGGTATGAGTTTCTCCGGAATCCATTGTACCAGTTGCCGTTCAGCTTCCAACGGTGTCCTTGCATTCCGGGTTAATCCAAGCCTTGCGGAAACCCGGAAAACGTGTGTGTCAACAGCAAGAGCAGGCTTTTTGAATGCAACTGAAGCAATGACATTGGCACTCTTTCGCCCGACACCCGGAAGCTGCTGAAGTTTATCAATATCGGAAGGTACCTCTTCATTAAACTTCTCCACCAGCATCTCTGCCATCCCTTTCAGGTGTTTTGCTTTGTTGTTCGGGTAGGAACAGCTCTTTATGAATTCAAAAATTTCTTCTGTTGTAGCCTGTGCCAATTCCCTGGCAGTCGGGTATTTACGAAGTAGAGGAGGAGTGATCAGATTGACCCTTTTATCCGTGCATTGTGCCGAAAGAATGACTGCCACCAGCAATTCATAAGGTGACGAGTAGTTGAGTTCTGTATCGGCAACTGGCTGATGCTCTAAAAAATAGTCTATGATCCTGTCAAATCGTTCCTTCCTGTTCATCCGGATTATTTTATTCGAAACAAATATAATAATGAATCATTACAATAATAAAGAATATTACCTACGTTTGTTCCTGCAGAATAACCTACAATGAACTATTTAATTCATTATTATTATTTCAATTTCGACCAGTAATGGGGTTACCTTATAAGCATGGTAGAGGTCCCCGCAGTGGGACTTTTTTTTTGATTCATACAGAGATAAAACCGCAATAAAGTAGCAACAATGTAAAGCAGTGATTGAAGCATTATCATTTTTATGTGGATATGGAACTGGAAGACTATACGTTATATAAAAAAGCAATCGAGGCAATAAAACCATTTACGAGCGATCTGGAAATCCTGGGTGAATATACCAAAGGAAGGAAAATAGTATGACACCGGTGTTTGCAAAAAGAATTGAGAAGGTACGTGAATACTACTTTTCAACCAAGCTGAAACAGATTGAGGAGATGAATCGTTCTGGCTCCGGGGTGATCAACCTGGGAACCGGAAGCCCTGACCTTCCTCTTCCGGAAAACGTTATTGGTAGTCTGATTGACAGTTCGTTAAAACATTAAAACCATGGCTACCAGAGCTATCGTGGAGCCCAATCCCTTCGGCAAGCTTTCGCCGAATGGTACAACAGATATTATGGTGTTGATCTGGATCCCATTCACGAGATCCTTCCCTTAATGGGATCAAAAGAGGGAATATTTTACATCTCCATGGCATTCCTGAATGACGACCAGCTGAGATTCCTGGCTGCAAAAGATTCAAAAGAGGTAGCTCTGGAGTTAAATTCGCTCAGTAAGTCTCACAACATGGCGGGTTGGAGAATCGGAATGGTAGCCGGAAACCAGGCATTCATTAACCACATCAATACCGTTACCAGTAATATTCAATCGGGCATGTTTTTACCGATATAGCACGCTGCAGTTGAGGCACTTGATCATTCCCGTTCGTGGTATGATCAACTGAATAAAGTATACACTGGCATGAGAAAACGGATTTGGTAACTGCTTGACCAGTTTCACTGTACCTATGAGAAGGAACAGACAGGATTATTTGTCTGGGCCAGAGTACCGGGAGAACAGGACTCTTTTGCTTTTTCTGATGAAATACTGGCACAAGCCAGGGTGTTCAGGCACATTGGCTTCGCCGAGCTCGCCCAGATAAATCGGGGCTCGGTTCAG
>CAZTES010000220.1:0-5516 GCA_964612275.1 uncultured Rikenellaceae bacterium | reverse complement strand
AATCCTCCCCGATACAGCCCACTTCGCCGGTGGATGACATATCCACACCAAGGATGGGATCGGCCTTCTGGAGCCTTGCGAATGAGAATTGCGGTGCTTTAACCCCGATGTAATCGAGATCAAAAATCGATTTGTTGGGTTTCTCTACTTCGATACCCAGCATAACCTTTGTAGCCATCTCAATCAGGTTGGATTTCAGTACCTTGGATACAAACGGCATGCTTCTGGATGCTCTCAGGTTGCATTCAATGACTTTAATATCATTGTCTTTTGCAAGAAACTGCATGTTGAACGGACCGGTAATATCCAGCTGTTTTGCGATCTGCCGTGAAATGCGTTTTATTCTCCTGACCGTTTCGAAGTATATTTTTTGGGGTGGAAACACCATCGTGGCATCGCCGGAGTGAACACCGGCAAATTCTACGTGCTCGGAAATGGCATAAGCGATGATCTCACCGTGGTTGGCTACGGCATCAATTTCAATCTCTTTGGCATTTTCAATGAATTCCGAAACAACAACCGGGTATTGTTTCGAAACGTTGGCGGCAAGCTCCAGGAAATGCGATAATTCATCTCTGTTGGACACCACATTCATGGCGGCACCCGATAAGACATAAGAGGGCCTGACAAGTACCGGAAATCCGATGTTATCGACAAATCCATAAATCGCTTCAATGCTGGTAAGCTCTTTCCACCGTGGCTGGTCGATTTCTAACCGGTCAAGCATCATTGAAAATTTATGGCGGTTCTCTGCACTGTCGATCGATACGGGGGAGGTCCCAAGAACGTTAACACCCTGTTTGTGCAGGCGAATGGCAAGGTTGTTTGGGATTTGCCCGCCGGTTGAAACAATGACACCTTTCGGATTTTCAAGCTCGACAATGTCCAGAACCCGTTCCAGTGAAAGCTCATCAAAGTACAAGCGGTCACAAATGTCATAGTCCGTGCTTACCGTCTCGGGATTGTAGTTGATCATGATGGACTGATATCCCTGCTGCATTATGGTATCCAGGGCGTTCACACCGCACCAGTCAAACTCCACGCTGCTTCCAATACGGTACGCTCCGGAACCCAGGACAATCACCGATTCCGTATCGCTGATGAATTCAACATCATGCTCCGACCCACTGTACGAAAGATAGAGGTAATTGGTTAACGCCGGATATTCGGCTGCCAGGGTATCGATCTGTTTGACGTAAGGAACGATGCCCTTTTTCTTTCGGTATTCCCTGACATTCAGTAAATCATTGTCGATCTCCTGCACACCGGATTTGAGGACAAACCGGGCGAGTTGAAAATCGGAATATCCCTGGATCTTTGCCTCCCGGATCTTCTCATCGGGTACCTTAGAAAGCGTATTATATTGTACCAGTTCATTTTTCAGGTTGATGATATTCTTTAATTTGTAAAGAAACCATTTGTCAATTTTGGTCAGGAGATGGATCCGGTCGACATCCAATCCTTTCTCCAGGGCTTCGGCAATGACAAAGATCCTCATATCGGTAGGCTCAGCCAGTTCTTTCTCCAGATTTTTAAACCCGATATTGCGGTTGCCGACAAATCCATGCATTCCCTGGCCGATCATGCGCAATCCTTTTTGAATCGCTTCTTCAAAGGTACGACCGATTGACATCACTTCGCCCACACTCTTCATGCTGCTTCCGATCAGGCTAGAAACACCATCGAATTTGTTCATGTCCCACCGCGGGATCTTGCATACAATATAATCCAGTGCAGGCTCAAAACAGGCGGTGGTCGTCTTGGTTACAGAATTCTTTAGCTCATGCAATCCAAACCCCAACCCCAGTTTTGCAGCGATGAATGCCAGGGGATAACCCGTGGCTTTTGATGCCAATGCACTGGACCGGGACAGTCGTGCATTTACCTCAATAACCCTGTATGCCTCTGAAGAGGGATCCAGGGCATATTGTATGTTACACTCTCCGATAATTCCTATGTGCCGGATAACCCGGATAGACAACTCCCGGAGCTTATGGTATTCGGAGTTTGTCAGGGTTTGGGATGGGGCCACAACAATGCTTTCACCGGTATGGATACCCAGTGGATCAAAGTTCTCCATGTTGCACACGGTAATGCAGTTGTCATATTGATCCCGTACAACTTCATATTCAACTTCCTTCCAGCCCTTCAGGGATTCTTCAACAAGAATCTGGTCACTATAGGAAAACGCCTTTGAAGCCAGGGTGCTGAGCTCTTTCTCATTGGCACAAAACCCGCTGCCCTGTCCACCAAGAGCAAAAGCTGCCCTGATGATAATCGGATATCCAAGCTCCCTTGCTGCTTTCAGAGCATCCCTGACATTATGCACAGCGATGCTATGTGGTGTAACTATACCGATTTCTGACAGCTTGTTAACAAATTTTTCCCGGTCCTCGGTATCCATGATCGCCTGAATCGGTGTCCCCAATATTTTCACATTGTATTTCCGGAATACACGGGAATTGAAAAGATCAATTCCACAATTCAATGCGGTCTGGCCTCCAAAGGATAAAAGAATACCATCCGGCTGTTCGCGCTGAATAACCTTTTCAACAAAATAGGGTGTGACCGGAAGAAAATAGATCTTGTCAGCTACCTTTTCAGAGGTTTGAACGGTAGCAATATTGGGATTGATGAGGATCGTTTGGACCCCTTCTTCCCTGAGGGCTTTCAATGCCTGTGAACCGGAATAATCAAATTCGCCGGCTTCCCCGATCTTCAAGGCACCCGATCCTAAGATGATCACCTTTCTTATGGGAATTTTGGTTTCTTTCTTTATCCGGGGATTACTCATGGCTCCTTTTTATTTTTTCAATGAATTCATCAAAAAGAAACGCTGTATCGGTTGGTCCGCCTGACGCTTCCGGGTGAAACTGCGTGGAGAAGAAAGGCTTTCTCTTATGGATCATCCCTTCGTTAGTCTGATCATTGACATTGATAAAGAGTGGTTCCCATTCTTCCGGCAGGGTTTCATTGTTCACGGCAAATCCATGATTCTGGGAAGTGATGTATGCCCTGTTGGTTCCAATTTTCAGTACCGGCTGGTTATGGCTACGGTGCCCATATTTCAATTTATAGGTGTCCCCACCGGCTGCAAGAGCCATCAGCTGGTTGCCAAGACATATCCCGAATATAGGAATGTCCTTTTCAAATGCTCTGGTGAGATGTTTAATGGTAACCGTGCACTGCTTCGGATCCCCGGGTCCGTTGGAAATGAAGAGTCCATCATAGCGTTCATTCAGAAAATCATAATCCCATGGCACCCGAAATACCGTGGTGTCTCTTTCCAGAAGGGAGCGGATGATGTTGTATTTTACGCCACAATCGACCAGCAATATCCTGTATTCGCCGTTTCCATAGATCTCTTTTTTGGCTACACTCACCCGGGCTACCAGGTTCTCTTTATTGGGATCATACAGGTCAACATCCTCGCCACTGCAAATGATTTTGCCAAGCATGGTCCCTTTCTCCCGCAATTTCTTGGTTAACGCACGGGTATCAATCCAGAACATCCCGGGTACGGAATGTTTCTTCAACCAGTTTCCAAGGCTGTCTTCTGCATTCCAGTGGCTGTATTCGAATGAGTAGTCGGAAACAATCAGTCCGGAAATATGAATGGAGCTTGATTCATAAAATTTAAGCAGGTTGTTCTCGAACTCTTCCCGTGGAGCACCGTAATTGCCTACAAGTGGATAGGTCAAAACCAGAATCTGTCCCTTGTAGGATGGATCGGTAAGACTCTCGGGATAGCCGGTCATGGCAGTATTAAACACAACTTCGCCGGAAACAGATCGTTCAGCACCGAAGGACTTTCCATTCAGTTCGGTACCATCTTCGAGAATAAGCTTAATGGCAGGTGCACTGGTCATAAATGCCGATTGTTACATTCCAAAAATACTCAAGTTTTTCAAACATTTTTTTAATCACTTCTTCTTTAAATGTTCAACCCGGGAACATGGCTGCTTCAACACATCATCCGGTCAACTCCACAATGGCTTTCTCCATCCGTTCCAGTGCCTCACGTACAACACTCCTGGGACATCCTACATTCATGCGTTGAAATCCTTCCCCTCCGGCACCAAATGTCGGACCGTCATTGAAACCAACGTTTACCCGTTCAATCATAAACCTTTTCAGTTCCTGATTATTGAGACCAAGATTCCTGCAATCCAGCCATACCAGGTATGTCGCTTCTGGAACCATCGGTTTGATATCCGGGATACGTGATCTGCAAAATTCCACTACCAGATCGACATTCCCCTGGATGTATCCCATGACCTCCCTGAGCCAGGTTTCTCCAAATGTATAAGCGGCTATTGATGCAGTAATTCCAAAAATATTGCCCATTCCAATATGAATTCTTTCCACCATATTGTGAAACTTCCTTCGGTGTCCGGAATTTGAAATAATCACGGAAGATGTCCCCAGTCCGGCTATATTGAAAGTCTTGCTGGGGGCAATGCATGTTATGGTATGATCTGCAATTTCATCGGATATCGAAGCCATGGGTACATGATTGAATCCTGGCAGAACCAGATCGGAATGAATTTCATCAGAAACGATAAGCATATCATGCTTAATACAAATTCCGGCAAGTTTTGTTAGTTCGTCGATACTCCATAGCCTTCCACCCGGATTGTGCGGATGGCACAGGAACAGAATCCTGGTTTTTGCATCAATCTTTTTCTCCAGATCATCAAAATCAAATGAATACCTGCCATTTTTATAGATCAGAGGATTATCCACCTGTTCCCGTTGATTGTTTTTAATGGCAGAGAAGAAGGGGAAATATACTGGTGGCTGGACAATGATCTTATCTCCGGGTTCGGTGAATGCAAGGAGGATAAGATTCAATGCCGGTACCACACCCTGGCAGAATTGGATCCATTCCGGTTGAACTTCCCAATGGTGTTTTTTCATAAGCCATTTAACCTGGCTTGTGAAATAAGCTTCCGGTTTAACGGGATACCCGAAGATCGGATGATCCATCCGGGCTTTCATAGCATCAACAATGAAATCCGGGGTCTTGAAATCCATGTCCGCAACCCACATGGGAATTACATCCTCTGATCCAAAGAGTTGCTTTCTAAGGTCGTATTTAACACAATCGGTATTTTCGCGCGGAATGAATTCATCAAAACTGTAAACCATGTTGCATTGGTTTATGAGGTTGCACAAAAATGTATAAAAATTGAGTAAAAGTAATTGAGACGCAGAAAAGGTTATTAACAATTGAAATATTATTAATTTTGATAGGAGTTCAACACATGATTATCATTTCTGATTGGATGATTTTTTTATGTCACTATATCAGGAATCTACTTGATAGATGAAGAACAAAGCAGGTCGTTTAGTAGTGTTGTCCGGGCCTTCCTGTGTTGGGAAGAGTCCGTTGGACAGGGCATTGAAAAAATTCTATCCCGGACTAAGGAATGCCCTGCAATTTATCGTGCTTTACAACGACCGGGATATCCGGCCCGGTGAAGCGGATGGGATTGACTATCACTTCCGGAACC
>CAZTES010000219.1:0-5550 GCA_964612275.1 uncultured Rikenellaceae bacterium | reverse complement strand
TTATTCAGACAACTACTGAGAATTCAAAAAGTATAAAGGGTTTATTAAAGGATTTGATAGCAAGAGGATTAAAGCATGAAGATGGCCTGTTATTCATAACAGATGGTTCCACCGGTTTAAAGAAAGCTATAAAGGAAACCTTTGGCGAAAAAGTAGTTATTCAGCGTTGCCAATGGCATAAGAGGGAAAACGTATTGAGTTACCTGGGTGAAAAGGACCAGAAACAGTTCCGGAAAAAACTACAGGGAGCTTACCGGGAAGAAGAATATGAAGATGCAAAAGAGAAACTACTGATGATTCATAAGGAATTAACAGCAATCAATCGATCAGCAGCAAATTCATTAAAGGAAGGGCTGGAAGAAACATTAACCATGCACCGCTTAGGGATAATCAAACATTTTGCAACAAGCTTTACAACAACCAATTGTATCGAAAGTTTAAATTCACAGTTAACAAAATATATCAGGAAAGTAAAAAGGTGGATGAGTTCAGATCAGCGTTATCGCTGGGTTGTTTCAGGAATGATGGAAGCAGAGCATCACATGAGAAAGATCCAGAATTTTAGAAAACTGGATTTACTGAAAAATGCTATTCATAATGAAGTAGCTTCAAAATCAGATAAACAATGTGCCGCCTGAACCTCTCTTTTAAAATTTCAACTAAAAATGAAACATCACCGGTTGTTTCACCAGAGAGCTTATTATGTGTTGATCTGACCCTCCGATTCACCCCAAGCAGGGATTTCACTCTTGGAACATTTTGAACGTACTTTTTCTTTTGTCTTTTTATATACCACGAAAGCTAATCCGGAAAATTTTCATTAATTTCCATGATTAAGAACAGAATCCGCAAATCCCGGTTTACCTCTTTCTTGAGAAATTTTACACTACTTCAACTGTAAAAGATTAATTTTATCCAATATCGTTTTTCTTTTTACGAATGCCTGCACTAAAGGAAATTTCAGCTAATATCAAGATCCATGCAATCCAGCTTGGATTTGATGGATGCGGGATATCGAAAGCAGAAAGTCTTGAACAGGATTCATTCCGCCTGACACAATGGCTTAATGCCGGGCATCATGGGGAGATGACCTATATGTCTGCTCATCCAGAGAAGAGGAACGATCCGCGTAAATTGTTGGAAGGGGCAGGATCAGTGATTTCCGTTATCCTGAATTACTATCCGAAGGAAATACAATTTGATCCGTTTGCTCCAAAGATATCCAAATATGCTTATGGAAGGGATTACCACTGGGTGATGAAGAAGAAGCTGAAAAAATTGCTCGATTTCATCAATGAAGAGATGGGTCCGGTGAATGGTCGCTATTTTGTTGATTCGGCTCCTGTGCTTGACCGGGCCTGGGCGGCAAAAGCCGGGTTGGGATGGATCGGGAAAAATTCAAACCTCATTTCAAAGGAGTACGGATCGTTCGTCTTCATCGGTGAGCTGGTAGTCGATCTGGAACTTGCCTGCGATCACCCGGTAAAGGATTACTGCGGCGATTGTACCCGGTGCATCGATGCCTGCCCGACCGGGGCAATTGTAGCTGACCGGGTTATCGATTCGCGAAAATGCATCTCCTACCACACCATCGAGAACAAAGGGGAGATCCCTCCTGAGATGAAAGGTAAAATGGAGAACTGGGTATTCGGTTGTGATATCTGCCAGGATGTGTGTCCATGGAACCAGAATCTTACCCCGCACCGGGAACCCGGTTTCAACCCTCACCCGGACCTGCTGAAACTTACCCGGGAAGAGTGGTTTGAAATGGATGAAGAGCAGTTCAACCGGTTGTTTGCCGGCACCCCGGTAATGCGAACGAAGTATACCGGATTGAAAAGGAATTTGGAGTTTTTGAAGAAAGAAGACAATGAATTAAAACAGTAACTCATTCATTTCGAATTTCGGATTTATTGCCAACTGGCGGTAGGTGTGAGCACATTACCCAAGGTATTACTATGTGAGTAAAAGGCGAATTAAGTCCTTAACGTATTTTGAAATCGATCACCCCTGTAGTCCCCTCAAGGGGACACTATGCTTCTTGCCCCAAACTAATGAATATGGTGGTGTAGTTAAAAATTGGAAAAAACTAATTGAGGATTGTAATTTGGAAGTTGGACGTTGTGCCGAAGGCATCCCTTGGGAGATGTTGTAAAGTTGAACGTTATTCATCCTACGCTTCCACCACCGTAACCACTACCTTCCTCTGCTCCCTTGGGCCATCGAATTCACAGAGGAAAATATTCTGCCAGGTCGATAATCCCAGTTCTCCGTTAATGAGGGGGATGGTTTCTCCGGGACCGACAATGCCGGCTTTCAGGTGAGCATCCCCGTTGTTGTCCTGGTGATCGTGTTCCCAGACACCATACGGGATCAGCTTGTTCAAAAGATTGATCACATCGGTTTGTACCGATTGATCCCAGTTCTCCTGTATCATAATGGCTGCGGTTGCACCCTGAACATATACACTTACCAGTCCATCGTTTATGTTGCTTTTTCCAACGATCCTTTTAACCTGATTTGTAATATCATACAGCCCATTGTGACTATTGGTGCTAATTTGTATTGTGTCGTGCATTTTTTTCACTTTATTGTATAAAATTACATCATTTAGACTTAATTTAGTGAATACCTTGTAAAAAGAGTGGTCTATGAAAGAATTAGAATTGCAATGGCAGTCGTCCGATAATCTCGCTTTCTATGCGAAAGTTTGGGAACCTGAGGAGACTCCCCGGGCAGTTGTTTGTCTTGTTCATGGTATTGGAGAACACATCAGCCGGTATGATTCCTGGGCTTCGGCTTTTGTGGATGAAGGATATGCAGTAATTGGTTTTGATCAGCGCGGGCATGGAAGATCGGAAGGAAAACAGGGGCATGCTTCCTCTTATGAGATCCTCCTTCAGGATATTGAATTGCTGTTGAACAAATCCCGGGAACGGCACCCTGACATACCCGATATCCTTTTCGGACAAAGCCTTGGAGGGAACCTGGTTCTCAATTATGTATTGCGAAAAGAGGTAAAACCAACCTGTGTTATTGCATCCTCGCCCTGGTTACGGTTAGCCTATGATATTCCAGCGTTTCAGGAAAAGCTGGGAAGAACCCTGATGAAGGTTTTACCGGGTCTGGTTCAGAAATCGAACTTAAACGTTGACGATCTCTCTAGAGTCCCGGAAGTAGTGCAACGCTACATCAAAGATCCCCTGGTCCATAATAAGGTATCATTAAACCTCTGCTTTTCATCGATGGATGCCGGGGTTTGGGCTCTGGCAAATGCCGGCACACTCGATATCCCGGTACTCCTGATGCATGGTGACTCGGATAAGATCACCTCGCACCAGGCAACGATTGAATTTTCGGAAAAGGCAAAATCCTTTACCTGGTTGAAAATCTGGGAGGGACTGACCCATGAGCTGCATAACGAACCGGAAAAGCAGGCAGTGTTTAATTTTGTTCTGAACTGGATCCGGATCTATACAGAAAAAGAAACCCTATCGGACACTTCAGTTTTTTCCTGAATAACGGGGCGCAAAATGAATATCAAACGGGCATAATACAATGGAACTATATCGTACTACTTTCCCAATACCGGTTAATTCCTCCTTGCTTTCGTATACAATGCCGGCGGTTTTCATTGGATCATGCTTTACGGAAAACATCGGACAAAAACTAACGGAACTGAAATTTCCGGTGGATGTCAATCCGTTTGGTGTGATCTATAATCCCGGGTCGGTAAAAAATTGTCTCGAGGTGCTGATCCGGGAGAGGGAATTCACCAAAAAGGACCTCTATTATTTTGACCATCAGTGGCTAAGCTTTTATCACCAAACCAGCTTCTCTCACCCCGATACTCAGCAATGCCTGAAAACCATCAATGAAGGCATCCGGCATTCATCCCGATTCCTGAAAACGGCTGAATTTCTGTTTATCACCTTTGGCACGGCACGGGCTTTTACCTGGAAAGAATCGGGACAGATGGTTTCAAATTGCCATAAGATTCCGGCAGATAAATTTGAGAGAAGGATGCTCTCCCCGGGAGAAATCACAAGAATGTTTGTTGAATTGATGAATGAATTATCGGAATTCAATCCACGGTTAAAAATTGTTTTTACGGTAAGTCCTGTCAGACACTGGAAAGATGGCGCAGTGGGAAACCAGGTAAGCAAAGCCACCCTCCTTCTGGCTGTTAACAACCTGAGAGAAAATTTTCCGGAAACCGCATATTTTCCTGCCTATGAGATCGTGATGGACGACCTGAGGGATTACCGCTTTTATGCCGAGGATATGATCCACCTGAACGGGACAGCAAATGAGTATATCTGGCGGCTTTTTAAACAGGCTTTTATTGAGAAAGGGAGCCAGGAGATCATCTCCAGGATAGAGAAGATCCTGGAGGCAGTAGCCCACAGGCCGATGAAACCGGATTCCGAATCCCACAAAAAATTCCTTGATCAGAACCTGAAACTCGTCAGAGAAGTACAGAAAAAATATCCCTTCCTGGACCTTTCCGGGGAGATGGATTATTTTGCAGGGAAAGAAAGGTGAAGATCAAGGGACAACGGCCAATACCGATCCAGGAGCAAGCATCGTTAAAAAATCAGTTATTAAGTTAGTAGTTATTAAGTTATTGAGCACATTGGTGTTATGCCTTTGACTTTATGGTATTAGGGAATTTTAGGTGTGGTATTAAAAGCCATCTGGTGTCTTTCGGTCCAGAGAAGGATTTCCCGGTACCGTCTGATCCCGCCACGGCGGGACCTGACAGATGCGGTTAAGTAAATAGTTGGATTTGATAACGGGTTGAATTATATTTATATATCCAAACAACGTTAACCGGTATGCCTGATCAATCTAACAATCCCTTTAAATTCTGGTCAATTCTGTGAGACCAACCGGGCACCAGGAACCGAGTACCGAGAATCCAGCACCATTCATCTTTGACCATTCTATCACCCCGTCTCACAACTCACTCATCGCCCGCCATAGTCTTCTTGAACTCCGTAACTTTAGTGAAGGAGTTGGCGAAGGCGGGACTCACAACTCACTTCTCCTGACTGCCGTCAGGCAGGCATTTCTCCCCCCTTTACTCCACAACCAGCTTTTGCATATATACCTTATCATCAGCTACGATCCTGACGAAATATATTCCTGCCCGGAGGTTTGCATCGTTCACTTTAATCAGGTTCATCCCGTTGGCGGTTTCATAGGCTTTCTCAAATATCACTTTGCCTGCAATATCGTAGATCTGAAGTTGGAGAGGAGCCCCGGTAAGCAGTTTAGCCCGAATGGAGAACCTGCCATCACCCGGGTTCGGGAAGATGGTTACCAGGCTTTCACGGACTTCAGGAATGAGCGTGGATGTATAGGTAAAATCAAATGCCTCGTTGGATGTTGCATTGCCTACCTCGTCTTCAACACCGTTTACCGTAAGCGTGTGTGTGCCTGAATGCATGCCTGTGATGTTAAGGCTAACGTGTGTGTTTTCATAGAGGTAGGCACCCAGCACCGTAATGCCGTTGTTGATGCTGTAATTGCCGGTTACCTGTGAGG
>CAZTES010000218.1:0-5560 GCA_964612275.1 uncultured Rikenellaceae bacterium | reverse complement strand
AGTTTCCGGATCAGGTTTGAGAGTTGGATCCGGTTCTTCACGCCGGTTTTGAGGAAAATCCTGTACACATGATCTTTCACCGTCTGGATGGTGATAAAAAGGTTCTCACTGATCTCTTTGTTCGATTTCCCCGTACAGATCTGCTGGATGATCTCTTCCTCCCGTTTGGAAATTCCAAATTCAGCAATAAATTGTTCCATATTTCCAATACCATCGAGCTTGCTTTCGGGAACCGGGATGATTTGGATCAAATAGGATCGGATAATTATCGCCGGTAAAACGGACGAGGTGAAAAACAGAAAAATAAACCCTGCACCAATGTATTGATGCTTACCGGAAAGCACTAGCAAAGTGATTACAGCGGAGAAGATGATGAGATTCAGGATGCCAAACCGGAACAATACCCTTTTATGGGGTTTCTCCTTATCGCGAAGGGACATCAGAATGATAAAGGTACCATGAACCAATACAAGCAAGCCTAATCCTCCAATGATAATACCGATCAGTTTGGAAATCAAAGGAAAGTACCTATCGCTAACATCCTGAAAGAAATAGAGGACAACTCCATATCCTGCAAAAAACAGAAACCAGGTCACCAGGTAGGAAAGGGTATTGCATGCTGGCAAGCTGGTATCAACCAGCTCGTGACAACATCTGAGAAACATATACCAGCAGAGAACCAGAAAAGGAAATCCAAGAAAGGTAAAGAAATGGCTTATATTCTCTACCTCAATGGTTGAGATCTCCTGGTTAGCAAGCACCACCCGTATAATCCCGGGAATCAGGATGCCATAGGTACCGAATATGGCAAAAAAAATCTGGAAATAGAGGTAACTGGAGAGAAAGGGCAACCTGTATTTTTTAGACATCGTCGAGGTAAGAAAGATGGTAAACAGGATCCCCGCCAGGGAAAGATTGATAATGATAATGTATATCAGCTTCATTGTTGCAATGAACAGTCTCGATAACCAAAAATAGGCAAAATTCTCCTTTTCCTGCAATAACGGAATTTTTCCCTAATCACCATTCAACTTAAGTCGTGTTTTTAAAGAATCCAACTTAAGTCGCTAAAATGAACCAAACATCTCTTCTATATTAGCTTCAGATTCCGGAATCGTATTGCTCCGGAAAGGTCATAAGACATCATTTATTAACAAAAATTGGAGGATTTAATCATGAGTGAACAATCGAAAGCAAATCAATTCCCGGTGAATGTTCCGAGGTCCACGGTGGGAGATTCATACGGTTACGGGTGGAAGCAATTCATTAAATATTTTCTGGAGCTTTTCCTGATCAGCATTATCGTACTTCTTGTTCTGGCGCCACTGGGGGGATTGGGTGCCATCACCAATGGTCATGGGCCAGCTATCATGTTTTTTGTATTCTTTCTCCAGCTTTTTGTTCTCGCGTATGCCATCCTGTTCCTGGCTCCCATTGATTATGGTGCAAGTTATGCGTTTTTGAAGGGTGTCCGCAATGAGAAGCTGGAAATCAGGGACATGTTCAGCGGATTTGAGAATTACCTGAACGTAGTGCTCGCCAATATACTGACCGGGTTCCTGATCGGCATTGGTTTCTTTTTTCTGATCGTACCGGGTATCTTTGTAGCCTGCCGCCTGGCATTCGTGCGTTATCTGGTCATTGACAGGCAGCTTGATCCGATAGAAGCGATCAAGGCAAGCTGGCGGATGACCAGGGGACATGGCTGGGCCATTTTCTTCATGGGGTTATTAGCCATACCGATTGCTTTGGCTGGTATCATCTTATTAGGGATCGGGATTATTTTTTCTGTCATGTGGATCCGGTGTGCTTTTGCGACCCTCTATTATAGTGTCAGCCAGGATTATCCTGTTGGTGAGGAGCTTACAGCTTAATAACGATATGGTTCCGCACCTTCGGAGCGGTGAGGTTTTATGTATCCCTTCTACCAATGTTTCGCTCCTGCCTGCCGGCAGGCACGGCCTCCTGAGCGATTTCCCAGGAACAGTCCATAAATCCTTCGATTCACGATGGACCTCTCAGGAATTGTAAGTTCCTTTCACATCAATCGTGCCGCAGGGCTTTTACCGGATCGATGCGTGCTGCCCGGATAGCCGGGTAGAGTCCGGCAGCCAGGCTTACAATCATTGAGAAGGCAACTGCCCCAAGGATAAGCCACAACGGGAAATAAAAGAGGTCGATCGGTGCTTCACCCTGCGGAATCAGTTTCGTATTGGCAACAAAGTTGGCTACACGGGTAACTCCCCAACCCAGGATCAGGCCGAACAATGCACCAAGGAATCCGATGGATGCGGCCTCGACAAAAAAGATTTTCCTGATATCGTTCTCTGCACCACCGATCGCTTTCATGATACCGATATCCCTGGTCCTTTCCAGGATTGACATGATCATGGTATTGATGATCCCGAGAGAGGCTACAAAGAGGGCAATGGTTCCAATGGCTCCAAGGATCGTATCCATAATCAGGAATCCGCGCTTCAGCTCTTTGAACTGGTCGGTGATTGAAAACACTCCCACACCCATCTCCTCCAGTTTCATCCTGACTGGTTCCAGGTCCTTTATCTCCTTAACCCTGACATGAATGGTCTGGTATTTTCCCCGCTCTTCCCTGTTGCTTAAAAAATCAAGAACGGTCTCAAAACTGACTCTTGGTATCTGATCAGCTGTTTTTACCGGTATCAGGATCCCCCCGCCAAAGATATTGCTGGTAAACGGTGAGGAACGTTTCAGTATGCCGGTTATCCTTAGGGGTGTGACTTTTTCACTGAATGGATCGTCTTCAAGAACCTGCATGGCGCGAATTGGGTTTAGCGGTATTCGTGGCAAACGGACTACAGCAGAAATGAGGTCCATGTTTTTCCCGATAATGGAATCAGCAGCGATTATTTTTACCCCATACAGCGAATCCTTCCCGGTAAGGACATAGGGATTTTCCGGATCATCCACTACCCATTTCATTTTTCGAAGGGTTTCCCACCGGATCACGGCGTCAGCAGCAGAATCATGAGAGAAAAAAGAACCTCTGAAGAGGTCATTATAGGGTTTAAACTCCCCGATCTGTGCAGGCACAGCCTGCACGGTTGTGTTTGTCTCCGCATCTGCCATGCGCAACCTTGCCGGAAAAGTAACCTCCGGAAAAGCAATCCCGACCCCGGGGATCTGCTGTATCGCCAAGAGGACAGAATCGGTAAGGGGGACAGCATCTTCGCCGATGGTATCCACCGCAAAATTCCCACTCATTATCTGTTGAATATCGATTTTCTCCGAAGTAACGGTCAGGCTGGTAAAGAGATCGTTGTTCTTAAAGGCATCGGTAATATTTTTCTGCATACCCGTTCCAAATGAGATCATAGAGGTCAGTGCCCCGATACCCACAACAACACCAATGACAGTAAGCGTGGTTCTCAGCTTTGTGCGCCAGAGGTTTTCAAAACCAAGAATGATCATATCCAGCAGGTTCATCTTCAATAAGCGGATTTATCAGTTAACAATTGCTCCATCCTTCAACCGGATGACTGTTTTCGAAACCTGTCCGGCAGTCTCCCGGTCATGGGTAACCAGCAAGATGGTAATGCCTTTCTCTTTGTTCAGTGTTAGCAGCAATGCCATAATCTCTTCAGAGGTTACGCTGTCTAAATTTCCTGTCGGTTCATCAGCAAGCAGCACCCTTGGATTGTTTGCGAGTGCCCTGGCAATGGCAACCCGTTGAGCCTCTCCCCCTGACAACTCGGAAGGTTTATGCGTTAAGCGTGAACCTAATCCGACCTGATCCAACAATTCTAACGATTGTTGTTTGCGAAACCGGCGGGGGATCCCGCCGAAGGTGAGGGCGAGGCTGACGTTCTCAAGAGCAGTCCGGGAGTTGATGAGATTGAACGATTGAAAGATCATACCAACCGAAAATCTTCGGTGCATGGCAAGCTCAGACCGCTTCATCCTGCTCAGATTCCTCCCCTCAAAAACTATTTCACCCGAAGTGGCATGGTCCAATCCTCCAATCAAATTCAGGAGGGTTGATTTTCCGGATCCGGATTTGCCCACGATGGAAAAAATTTCACCCGGGTTCACCGTAAAAGTTACTTCCCGTAAAGCCGGGATCTCAACTTCCCCTTTAAAATAGGATTTGGATAACCGGGAAATCCGGATGAGCGGTATGTCAGGTGCTCCATTCATAAATTATTTAAAGATGAAGAAAAAAATTCGTTTTCAAAAAATATGGAATTGAGTTATTCGTCTCCAATAATGAAAGGTATAAAAATATTAAATTATGAATAACGAAGAACAACTGAGCAGTTGGGGAGTAATCGGGATCCTTTTCCTCTTCCTGGTTCTTTTCGTAGCCATTCTCATCTAAATTATCCAGTATGATGATGAAAACATTAAGGAAGCAACAATGGCAAACCAGGATCCGGATATTTTTATGGATCCTGCTAATAGGGGGAATGATTTTTCTTTCCATTATTCGTTTTGTGACGCATGATTTCCAGCTTTTTCAATGAGGCGTGTTTTCTTGCCTGTAAAACCACCGAAA
Organism: uncultured Rikenellaceae bacterium; assembly: GCA_964612275.1. Classification (GTDB taxonomy): domain Bacteria; phylum Bacteroidota; class Bacteroidia; order Bacteroidales; family VadinHA17. Next base: position 1,029 of record CAZTES010000218.1, on the reverse strand, counting down.
GAAAGTCTGATGGAGCGAAAAAAGAATTGCATCAATCCCTCAATAACCTTAAGACCGATCGAGGATGAGAAGATACAAAATCTGTCTTTGCGATTCACCTTGTCACAGGGTGTTACAGCAGCCATACCCCCTGGAGATCCTCCATTCTTGCCCATTGCTGTCCACATCGCCCGGGGAGCTGTTGCCCTATCCTCAGATGAACTGGAAAAAATTAAATCGTTATCCTCTGGTGTTGCTCCGCTTTTTTCAGCCTGATCCTAAATAATCCGGATAATTCAACCTTTGATAAATTCCATTATAAAATAATATTCTTTTAATATTTATTTTGGATTATTCTGGTTAATTTTAACAAAAAAATTGATCTGAATAGTCTGACACTGAAATCAATTACAGATTAGTTAAGGGAAGTATACCCATGGATTATTTCTGGATAATTCTAATTATCGTTGTTGCCTCACTTGTAAAAGGGATAACAGGATTCGGATTCGCTATGGTCTCCCTGCCACTATTATTATTTTGGTATTCACCCAAAGTGGTTATTCCTGTTTTAATATTGTGTAACTTTTTCGCATCCTTGATGATTGTGCTCCAAAAAAAAGAATACAAATTAATAAACAGGCATTTCAAATCACTCATCATTTATGGTGGGTGCACTACAATATTGGGTGTTCTTACCTTACGTTTCATATCCTCCAACATACTTATTCTTTCCATTTCTATTTTTTTTATCATTGTTTCGATTCTCTATCTATTTAACATAAAATATTCAAGAACGGTAAGGAAATACACGTACAAAATTGCCGGCGCTGTTTGTGGGTTTCTTACCGGTAGCATTTCTGTTTGTGGACCACCACTTGCTTTGTTTCTGAACCTGCGACAGGCCAATAATCGTCAATTCCGGGAGATATTTGCCTGGTTTAACATCATTACAGCAGCAATTGCTATTTTCGGATATGCCCTATTAGGATTGTTGACCATGGAAACAATCAAGCTTAGTCTTTTATTTATCCCGATCCTATTGCTTGGAAC
>CAZTES010000217.1:0-5589 GCA_964612275.1 uncultured Rikenellaceae bacterium | reverse complement strand
CGATTATGGAAAAGAACAGATTCAATCGCCGGGGATTCCTGAAATCTTCAGTTATCGGAGCCACCGGGCTTGTTGTTGGACAAAGAGTCTTTGCAGGATCTTCCAACAGATCTTTTGTAAATAGTAAAGCCGAACCGAAAATAGTGTACCGCACACTGGGTAAAACCGGCATAAAACTCCCCATTGTTAGCATGGGTGTCATGAGGGCAGACAACCCCAACCTGGTCAGAGCTGCCCTGGATAAAGGGATTCAGCACCTGGATACTGCCCATGGGTATCAGCAGGGACGGAACGAGGAGATGCTGGGTGAGGTACTGAAGGATTACCCCAGGGATTCCTATACCATCGCAACCAAGATCCAGCCTCCCGGAAAGGACAGGAGAACGGGGACATACACCGATGAATTTACAGAGGAAGGCTTCATGGAGATGTTCAATCTGAGCATTGAGCGCCTTGGCCTTGACTATGTCGATATTCTCTACCATCATGGCGTAAGCAGCCGGGAAGGTTTGATGTACAAACCGGTGGCTGATGTCATGAAAAAAGTCAGAAAATCCGGAAAGGCACGTTTCCTGGGCGTTTCAACCCATAGCAATGAAGCAGGGGTTCTCGTGGCAGCCGCTGAAAGCGGATTCATTGATGTAGTCCTGACAGCATATAACTTTGCCAAGAATGTAGATGAAATGAATGCTGCGATTGAAAAAGCTGCTGGTGCAGGGCTCGGTATTATTGCTATGAAGACCATGGCGGGTGGATTTTTTGACAAAGAGAAACAGCGTCCGATAAACACACAGGCAGCACTGAAATGGGCTCTTCAAAATCCAAATGTGCATACCAGCATACCCGGATTTACCGCATTTGACCACCTGGAAGATAGCTTTGCTATCATGGAAAATCCTGAATTAACCGAAGAGGAAAGAAGGCATATTGAAGAGGGTAAAAACCTGGCTTCCCTCTATTGCATCGGCTGTCAGAATTGCCTTGATCAGTGCAGGAAGAACCTTCCAGTCCCTGATTTCATGAGGGCTTACATGTACACCTATGGGTATAGTAACCTTGAAAAGGCCTATGATTTACTTACTGATCTGGATCTTTCGAATGATCCGTGCAGCGGATGCAATACCTGTACGGTAGCCTGCACAAAAAAATTCGATGTTGCTGCGAGAATTAAAGATGTAAGCCGCTTGATTGATGTTCCGGAGGATTTCATAACGTAAATCGATATATGATGTGGAATACAAGAATTTCTAACCGCTGGATGAGGGTACTAATGCTTGTTTTAATCTGTGTTTATGGGATCCAAGCTGCTCTACCGTTCGATCTGGCAACTAAGAAAAACAAGCCTGCAGGCGATATTGTTTTTCCTGAAATCAAAGGCTGGAAACTGGTCCAGGAATACCCGGTATACTATCCGGACAATCTCTGGGATTATATTAACGGTGCAGCAGATGCATACCTGAGCTACCTGTTTGTGGACCTTCATATTGCTGAATATGTGAACCCGGAAGGAACCATCATTAAAGCAGAAGTATATCGCCACAAAGCACCCGAATATTCTTTTGGTATCTATAGCATTGAACGTACACCGGAGTACGATTTTCAGGAGTTTGGGACCCAGGGATATGCCGAAGAATCACTGGTTCATTTCATTACCGGGGATTACTATGTTAAAGTGACTACCAACGCTTCTGGTGAAGAGATTCGGGAAAGTGTCCCGGTGATTGCACAGAAGGTAGCTGAAAGCCTTGGAGATCCCGGCCCGATTCCCAAACCGTTACAGCTTTTCCCAGAGAGGGGCAAAGTGGCTAACTCGGAAAAGTTTATTGCAGATAATTTCCTGGGGCATCAATTCATGAAGCGGGTGTTTACGACTGATTATCGGGATGGTGACGACGATTTTATTCTTTTTTTTATGGAGAAAGATACACCTGAAGAGTGTAAAAAAATGCTGAAAGATTATTATGCATTCACAGGGCAAACGGTTGAACTGAAAGAGGGACCACATACCATAACCGATAAATACAACGGTACCCTGTATGTGATTTGGGAGAAAAATTGCATCTGGGGTGCGATGAATGCAAAGGATCCGGCCACCGGCAAGAATTATCTTGATCTTATGGGATCAAAAATCAGGCAATAACTTGATTTACTATTTTTCTTTCTCCAAAAGGGCACCTTCAGTCAAAGGTAATTTTCCTACTCTTTGGTTGTTAAGGATTTAGCATTAGTAAAATCCTGTGAATCCTTATCAAACAAGAATGCAATGTTTACACTCCCTGCAAGAAAGTGTTGTAAATAATTAGAATTTAACCTCAATCGCCCTTTGGGCGAATAGGAAGGTTTTTAATCAAGTTTCAATACAGGAATCGAAACGGTCATAATCCCAAACCGGGATACCATGTTTTGGCATTCTGATAGTAGATCTTTTCAAGAACCTTCGGATCGAGCTTCAATCCCAGGAAACTTCCCTCTACCGGATCCGATGTCATCTCTTCATCGGCAGCAAAGTATTTCCAGTCTTCCAGCCAGACCTGGTGGATCCGTTTCCTGACCTCATCACCATTTGAATTTTCTGAAGCACCAAGGTCGGTTCCGTAAAGTAAACGGTTCTGGTACCGGTTAATGAAATTGCGGACCTTTTCCCGTTCCTGTACCTGGAAGTGACAGATCCGGGCTGCCATGTCAACGGCAAGATTGGGATATTGGTCTAGACATTTCGCCAGTTCATCCACATCCCATTCCAGACTTCCCAGGTGTGCACCGATCACCTTCAGATCAGAGTGTTTCTCCAACATGTGATCCCTCGACCGGATCTGATCTTCGTACGAAGGATAATCAGGATGAAGGTACATGTGGTATTCCGGGTGATTGCTGAAATATGAACGGTCACTTTTGACAGTCATGGAATCGAGAGGAAGCCAGCAGTTTTTCGGTTCACCGATATGGGCAACCAGGGGTTTCCCTTCGGCAGCGATAAAGTCCAGCACCGGATCAAACCGCGGATCATCGATCATAATGAAGCTGCTGTCATTGTCGCGAAAGGTCATTCCGATATCCTTCCAGACCTTGACGGCAATGGCTCCGTTATCAAAGTCCTTTTTTAATCCTGCGATAACCTTGTCCCGCCACCCTTCCTCTCCAAAACCTTCCATGGTAAAAGTGGTGGTGTAATAAATTGTTGCCGGAAAGATCTCTTTCTGAAAAATTGCAAATTCAAGCTGTTCCCGGATGTAAGATAGGCTTGCTGACCGTGTGGTAATGGTCAGTACCTGTAAATGATCCGATTTTGCCTGCTCTAAAAACGATGGATCGGTTGTCCGAACATGAACATGGGCATCGATCTTCGGGAAGGATTCAAATTCCGGAAGGGCAGTCTTGCAGGCGATGCAGCAGGTGTATAAAACAAGAAGTCCAATAGTGCGAATGAATGGTTTCATAGGATATAAGTGAATTAACTCAAGTTACTAATTTACATAAAATACCAGGCATATTAAATGTTTGTCTTAAACGCCAATGTAGGGCGACTTTTCAAGTCGCCTCCACATAATCCCCCTCGATCCCCCTTTTCATCAAAAGGGGACGAGAAATTCTATTTAAAAATACATAAAAACTTTTCAGTTGATAAGCTTCAAAGGGTTCATTCCTTTGTATTAGCGTCTGGAGAAATTCGGTCCATGAAGCGATTTCCCCTTCAAGGACAATCCAGTTGGACCGCTATTTGCGTGTTATTAAAACCCCGGGTTGCACCCTGTTTCACAGGATTTACCCGGGGCTATTGATTATTATACCCCGCCGGGGTATCAAAACAAAATAATTTTTCCGAAAGGGATACCTTTGGTGGAACCATTTAGTATAGTAACTCGGTAGTAACTCATTGGTAACTCAGTAGTAACTCAATTGTCATGTACTCTTAGCCCCATGCTCTCTGCTCTCTGCTCTTTGCTACTCAAAACTCATTTCTCTTTTTTTTTACCGAGTACCGAGTAACGAGAATCGAGAACCTGTTTCTTTCTCTCCCCCTCCCATAGTCTCAAAGTCTTTTCATCTTTTACCCAGCACCGAGCACCTAGGACCGAGGACCAATTCTTTTCTCTGTTATCACTCATAATTCATCATTCTTTTGCTCCATGCTCTATGCTTTGTCAGCCGAAGTTTTAACGTAGGCTGGCCCTTTGCTACTCATCACTCACCTCTCACCTCTTTTACTCTGTACCAATTGAATGATCGCCTCCATTTTCTCTGGTTCCGTTTCCAGCTGTTCCCAGGACCAGAAAACAACACCACATGAGGGGGATTCCAATGCCCTGGAGAGTGATTCTTTGAACTCTTCGAGCGTTAGTCGCTCTTTCAGGTAGGCTTCTTTTACCTGTATGCTGGGAATAACCTGACTTTCCGTCTGGTTATAGACATCCTGAACAACGGAATGAATCCACGCAGGGTCCTGTTTTACCATGTGAGCATAGGTCATGGGGGAAAGATAGTCAACCCATGGTGCAATTTCAGTAAAGTCCTGTCCTGCTATCGATCGGATGGATCCGTTGAAATCATCCGTTCGCCAGGGAACAAGATGTACATTGATTTTAATTTCCGGTTTTGTTTTCCTGGCTGCTTCCGATAGTTCATGAACCATGCTGGTAATGAGTTCGCATTTCCATTGCGTCCAGTCAGACAGCGCTTCTGATTCAATCCAACCCGCTATCGCATTCGTTCCATTCAGGGAATCCGGTATTTGTATGCCGGTCCTTTCCTGAAAAGCTGCAAGACAGGATGAATCAAAACAGGTGTTCAGCAGGGAATCAGGGAGTGTTTCGGGATATATCTTTTCCCAGAAAACAAAATGGCGAATAAAATCAATGCTGATGCCATCCGGCTCAAGGGCCCGGATCAGCTGGATAAGTGAGTCTGTTTTTTGTCTTCGATAATCAATCCTTGAGGGACACACAAAAGTCACCCAATCATCCTTTGCCGGTGTTCCGTGTTCAGTTAATGCCTGGAGTCCCGGATTGTTACTCAGTGCTTCCGGATCATAGAATACCGGGAAAATAATGAATGTTGTCAGGTTATTATCCCGTGTCAATTGTCTGAAGTCGGAATTTGAATAGAGGTCGATACTGCAGAAGACCGTATTGACCCCTAATTCTTTCCATTGCTGGATTAATTCCTCAAAGTCCTCCTGGTGTTCATAGATCTTAACTCCAATGATTCGATCTGTTTGTTTTGTTTCCTCTGCTCGTTTATTACAGCCAGGAAGTATCAGTGATATGCAAAGAAGAACGGAAATGATTCCTATGTAAGTTAAGCGCACGATGGATTACTAATTGTTTGTTTTTGCCACATTAAATCCTGAAATAATCACATCCGGTGTTTCACCTCTTGTATCAGCATGTTGCACTTCCATGCGGACAGTGCGTTCTTCTCCCGGCATCAGGAACAGATAATTATCACTATAGATTACAGGCAGGATACGGTCTTCGGTGTCTTCCCGGATTACTTTCAGCCGTACCATCAGTGCCGGGTGTTCCGTTGGATTGGTTATCCGGGTAGTCAGGTACCAGCGTTCTCTTTTCCGGACAACTTCTGTCACAGATT
>CAZTES010000216.1:0-5606 GCA_964612275.1 uncultured Rikenellaceae bacterium | reverse complement strand
CACCCATATTGGTAAAAAATGCAACAAGTAATCCTTTAGGATGGTTCTTAAGCATAGTATTTGATTTTAATGAGTATTTTACCAGAATTAGACAAATATAATTATCTTTTTCATTTGTAAAATGAAAAATTTTGGTGTGTCAGTTTTTAGAATCTTTCTAAAGTGTTTTTAAATTCAAACTGAACCTGTTAAATTTGTATTCGGGGTTTGTGGTACCACGTAAATTTCCGGTGCAACCTAATTGACCTGAAACCATGTAATACCATTGTAGAAAAACTTCTAAAAATGAAAATATTCCGGGCAGACCAGGTAAGAGCAATTGATGCATATACCATTGATAATGAGCCAATAAATCCCATTGACCTGATGGAGAGAGCTGCCCATCAACTGCATCAATGGATCACAAAACGATATACTCAGGACAGAAAGGTCAGGGTTATCGCAGGACCGGGCAATAACGGTGGGGATTCAATGGCACTGGCACGAATGCTGGCAGATGATTTTTATAACACGGAAATCTATTATATTGACTTTACCGGTAATGTTTCGGACAGCTGGAAGATGAATCAAAAACGGATCGTTGAACAGGGTAAGGTAACCTTTCATACCCTGTCTGAAGGAGATGAGCTTCCTCTCTTCTATCCCCGGGACCTTTTGATTGATGGGTTGTTTGGATCGGGACTGTCAAGACCCCTGAAAGGATTCCCGGCTGAAATTGTACGGTGGATGAATCAGATGGGAAACGAGATCATTGCTATCGATGTTCCATCCGGACTGCTGGGAGAAGATAACTCCGGGAACGACCGGGAAAACATTGTACATGCAACCAATACGCTTACATTTCAATTTCCCAGCCTCTCTTACTTTTTCGCAGAAAATGAATCCTGTTTGGGCAACTGGCATGTCCTCCCAATCGGCCTCCATCCGGAGATCATTGATAAAATGGACACAGATTACTTCTTTTTAACAAAAAAGTTTGTCGCATCGCACCTTGCCAGCAGAGATAAATTTTCCCACAAAGGTACTTTCGGTCACGTTTTGCTGATATCAGGCTGCTATGGTAAGATGGGGGCAGCAGTCCTTGCTTCGCGTGCCTGCCTGCGGACAGGGACAGGATTGCTGACTGCCCATATTCCAAAATTCGGATACGAGATCATGCAAACTGCACTGCCGGAAGCGATGATCAGTATCGACCAGTCGGATATCATTTTTACCCGGGTCCCCGATCTTAGCCCCTTTCAGGCAATCGGTATAGGACCTGCTGTTGGCTGCCGGGATAATTCGCAAAAAGGATTGCATGAGTTACTCGAAAAAGCAGAAGTCCCCCTGGTCATTGATGCCGATGCCATAAACATTCTCGGAGAAAGCAGGGAGTGGCTTAAACAGGTTCCCGAAAACACGATCTTTACACCCCATCCTAAAGAGTTTGAGCGGCTGGCAGGGAAAACAAGCAATCATTATGAGCGGAACAGGAAACAGATCGAATTCTCAAAAAAGAACCGGGCAATTGTGGTCCTTAAGGGTGCCCATACATCCATATCCTGCCCGGACGGAACATGTTATTTCAACACCACCGGCAATCCCGGGATGGCAACGGCAGGAAGCGGAGATGTGCTGACCGGTATAATTCTTTCACTCCTCGGACAGGGGTATCCACCGGAAATGGCGGCAATTATAGGAGTCTACCTGCACGGGCTGGCCGGCGATCTGGCAAAAGAACAATTCGGTGAAGAGGCACTCATTGCCACCGATATAATAGAAAACCTGGGAAATGCGTTCAAAGAAGTAAGAAACCATGAATAATTTAACGATGAATATAAGAAAAACTCTTTTGCTGTTTCTCCCTCTCCTGCTTTTGGCAGGATGCAGTGTGGTGGAGTATTACCAGCGTGGAAGGGCCCTTGCTGAATCCGACCAGAGCCCGGCAAAGAGCCTGATTTATGCCTTACCCAGAACAACCATTACGTTTGATGTCACCGTAAAAAAAACAATGTTTAAACACGGTCCATATTACAAATATGCTGAAAAATACCTGGGTATATCAGACGTATCGGATGAAGATTGGGTTGAATGGACCATATCGGATATCAAAATCAGGGGAGAAGAAGAGATCGATCCTGAACAATATTATTTGCTGGAATCCAATGGTCCGATGGAAGTGAATGCACTCGCCCTGTTGAAATCCGGATTGATCCTGACACCCAATCCACGTACCTATGAAGAAAAGCCTGCCATTCAATCGGTTATATTCGAAAAACCTGAACAGGTTTTTCATACTGACCTTTCTGTGAAAAGAAATATCACATTCGTGTACGATACAAACTACCGGTTTATCGAAACCGATACGGGTTTTGTGCAGGTTCCCTACCTGTATGAACGGGAAGTTCAGTTAACCCTTGAAGAACAGGCAGAAGAAGCAGCAAATTTTATCATTAAGATACGCAAAAGAAGATTCAAGCTGATGTCAGGACAATACGATGTCTTTCCCGAAGGGATAGCCCTGCAGTATGCTGTTGAAAACCTCACTGTGCTCGAGAAGGAATATGTTGCCCTGTTTATCGGTAAATACAAGGATGAGGATTACCACCTTTCTTTCCGGTATACTCCGGATGAAACCCCCGTGGACCTTCCGCATCTCCTGTTCAGGTTTTCATCCCATTCCGGTGTGGTGCCGGTAAACGATCTGACAGGAAAACCGGTGATGCTTGAAATTACACAGCAGGGTACTACAAAAATCATTGATAACCTGACCTATACACCTGTTGTAGAGGGCGAAGAAGAAAATAAAGCACTTTTTTACCGGATACCGGAGGTGGCAACCATTCGTGTAATCGATGAACAGCAAGTACTGGCTGAAAAGGACCTCCTGATCTACCAGTTTGGGCCGACCGTCAGGCTGCCGGTGAATATTATGTTGAAATAGATGAGAAGTGAGTTGTGAGTGGCTAAGTAATTGAATGTAATTAGGTTATTGAGTTCTTAGGGTGTCTGACAACTAAACTTGAACATGGTTGGCAGGGATTTATTACGAATGCCGTTTCACGTTTTACGAAACGGGCCCTGTGAAATCCTGCAGAGCAGGGGCGGCTCCGCCGCTATTTCACAGGGCGGGCTTCGTTACCGCTTACCGTTTGACGTTTTTCGGTGACGTGATCGTATCGGGAAAATTTACACTACAGGCTTCAAGCACCATATAACCCTGAACTCTGCATCGATCCGGAGGATCGATGTACTACTCCTTTATCTCACTGACAAACGCTGCCTGGAAATCAGTCCACCCCATCGATTTGTAGTGGTCTTTGGCAAAATAACTAAGAATGGGTTCCAGTTTATCGGGAGTAAAATATCCCGGAACGGATGTAAGAAGCTGAAGATCTTCATTCATGTAAGCAACGGAAGGGTAACTCATTTTCCCCTGAAGCAAAGCAATCGCCAGCTGATGAGGATTGCGCGGAATTTCCCTCTCATTAACAAATGTGTTTCCTGCAAATTCAATCGGCTCCGTTGATTCGGCATTGAATTTTACGGCGTAATAGTTTTCGTTCAGATACTTAGAAATAACCGGGTGTGTGAACGTTTCCCTGTCCATCTTCTTGCACCATCCACACCAGTCTGTGTAGACATCTATGAACAGCTTTTTTGGATCCTTTTTGCTGAGTTCAACCGCCTCCTCAAACGAATACCATTTTACTTTTACCGGTTTTTCCTGGCCGAATATGACCAGCTGAACCGCGATGAAGAATATCGTTGCAATAATCCCTTTTTTCATGATCAGAAATAATAATTTTTTCTATCGACCAGCAAAAATAATACCAAAATATGAATATATGTAAATATAATAATTATTTACTATATAAAAAGGATTTTCGACAAAGATATAGACATTTTCCTGTCCATTTGTCTTGTTCACGACATGCTGTATCGTTTTCTGTCACGAAGCATGAAAGCACTAATTTTTTGATGAATATACGTAAATATTTCAAAATGGTTTTTACTTTATCAACAATCGCTTTGTAGCCGGTTTATTTTTCTTATTTTTAGTGCTTCAAACGCTACCAATCATTTACACGATAACTTATGGAAACGATGAACAAAACGTTGCGTGATTCTGCCCCCATGCGGTGGTTTATGTTAGTACTGGTCAGTATGTTAATGCTTTCAACCTACTGGTTCCAGGATTTTTTCTCCGGGCTTAAAGGGCTTATGGAATCCGAGCTTGGATTTACCAGTGAGGAATTCGGCAGGATCATCTCATTAACCACATTCGCAAACCTGTTTGGGATGATCATTGTCGGGGGGATTATTTTGGACAAGTGGGGCATCCGGTTAGCCGGAATTGTTTTTGGTGGCCTGGCTGCTCTTGGAGCCACCATTACAGCCCTGGCATCCTACGGTTTTTTTGGAGAGAGCCACACAACGATGCTGGTGATGATGATTGTTGGTCGTATTCTCTTCGGATCTGGCCTTGAAATAGTCTGTGTTGTATGTACACGGACTATTGTGAAATGGTTCAAGGGGTATGAACTGGCGTTAGCCATGGCGATCAACATGGGATTTGGAAGGTTAGGTTCTGCCATGGGTATAGCGCTTTCGATTGATATTGGAGGGAATAGCGTACCTCCTGCAGTGGCTTTTGCTGCGACCCTTATCGGTGTATCCCTCATCATTTTCCTGATTTATACCATTTTTGATATAAAGATTGATCGTCAGGGTCCCGATAGATTAGAAGGGGAGGAGGAGGAATTCAAGTTTGCAGATCTGGTGAAGCTTGCCACCAACCGTTCTTTTATTTTTATCGCGCTGTTGTGTGTTACCTTCTATTCGGCTGTGTTCCCGTTTATCCAGTATGCTCCAGACCTGTTGGTCAACAAATTCGGTTTTACTTACGATCTGCCGGAAAGCAGCAGCTATTTTCAGATTTTTGGCAATTTATCGCTGGGGAATGCCACCATATTTATCGGTTTGTTTATTTTTGGCATTGCCTTCTCCATGGTACCGGCAAAGATGAAGACCCTGGGGATGAAGATCCTTTCTTTGGTAATCATTTTGCTTTTGTTTTTTCTTTTTGTCCGGGCCCTGTGGGGAACGCTATCCGTCTGGTTTACAAACGGTCCTAAGACTGCAAGTCTGATCCCGATGGGGACCATTCTTTTCACCCCCATTTTCGGGAGTTATGTTGACCGGAAGGGGAAAGCAGCTTCGTTGATGATCCTGGGCTCCCTGCTGCTGATTTTTGCCCATCTCTCCCTCTCCATATTCAATCACGTTATTCTTGGGTATTTGGGTCTGCTAAGTCTTGGAATTGCCTTTTCACTGGTGCCGGCTGCCATGTGGCCTTCTGTAGCAAAAATTGTTGCGGAAAACCGACTCGGGACAGCGTACGCTGCAATGTTCACCGTCCAGAACTGGGGATTGGCTCTCTTTTTCTGGGGAATTGGGGCAGTGCTTGATCTGGTGAATCCAACCGTTGTTCAAACCCTGGATAACTACAGGGAGCAATTTGAAATGCAGGGGCTTTCATCTGTAGAGATCAGTGAACAAATCAATCATCTGAAAGAGATTGGGGAGATCCCGTTGTACAATTACACCATCCCGATCGGGATGCT
>CAZTES010000215.1:0-5619 GCA_964612275.1 uncultured Rikenellaceae bacterium | reverse complement strand
CACTTCTTAAATCCTATATCGTTGATCATTATTCTTAAATCAATCCCAATTCATCTTTTGAATATCGAACAAGGAACGCTGATTTGTGATCTGAGATGTTTCTTACACTTCTTAAATCCTATATCGTTGATCATTATTCTTAAATCAATCCCAATTCATCCTTTGAATATCGAACAAGGAACGCTGATTTGTGATTTTTGATTTGTTTACTTCCTCAAATTCTTTTGTGCAGTTTCTATGCTCCTGACAAATATTGAAATCAGTTCATCATTCTCTTTTTTAGCTCTAATCACTTTTTCTTCAAATTTAAAAAGTTTTGTGCGGTGTATTATCTTCAAGCAGATATGGGTTTCTCTTAATTCCTTAAGAACCACTTTCATCTTATGTATAAAGTCTTTTCTTGACTCACCACCTTGTGCTTCTCCATAATTCAATGACACAGATGTTCCAGATCTGATCAATTGTCCTGATAAATGGTTACCAGCCCTGTTTTTCGGCATTTCATTTGCAATCTCAATGATCAATACCGAAAATTCTATCAATCGTTCTTCTAAATCAAATTTGTCCATATGTCTTCAACTTCATAAATCTTAAATCGCTATTCCTTGTTCTTAAATCAAAATTATCATAATGAATGTCGAACAAGGAACATACATTTGTGATTTTTGATCCTTATAATACTTCAACTCGTTGATTCATTCTTTTTTTGCTACTTGTATACTTTCAGTTTTTAAGCAACTCAGGAGAGTTGCTCTCCTGGAGAACGACTCTCTGAGTCGTTTACGATCCGGAGGATCGTTTTACTTGTTATCGTAAAACGAAACCTGCGTGGTTTACTTTAGTTTGTTTGATTCATTCGATATCGCAAGTTACTATTTATAGGAAATTGAAAAATATTTCAATGGAATTTTATAATTGTTAAAATTTGGATGTTTCAATTGACGTATGGCAAATGTACGGTCCATGAGTCGTTTTCCCGTTGAAGAAGGATTGAAATTGGCCCGGTTTCCATGGGATCATGTTCACCCAGGGTTGCCCCTGTGAAATAGAGATATTTCAAACCAAACTGTTAAAGGACAACATTTTTACTTCCCGAACCTTGGTTTTAGGCGAAGCATTATTTCACAGGGCTTACCCTGGGCTATTATCTTGCGTCCCCTCAGGGCTTACATTTGATCAACACCAAAATTCTCATTAGAATTCTCCTATATGAATTATTTTGAGTTATGGACAGGATGATTACAAAATTGACTTTTTACAGCCCTTACCACGAATTTGTTTCATGCAATTCTCCGACAGAAATGTCAGGTTTTTCATTGTAGCCATATGCTCGGAGAAAAATTAAATCATACGCTTTTCGTGGCTACCAACATCTGACCCCTACCGGGGCCAAGTGAAATATCGACCTGCCAGTTGAATACGATATTCATGGAATTATTTCACATAACGTGCCCATTGAAATAAGCAAAGCTTTTGCAATTTCACTTTGTGCGAGGCCAGGGAATAACTCGCCTGATACCACCTGTTCAGTACCTGGCGCATGGACTTGGTTAATTGAACATTGAAAGTATCTTTTCCGCTCCAGAGGAGCGGTACGTTGGTAGGCAAGGGTAACCAAGAAATTTCGGTCCAACTGCATTAATATTCACCGGGAAAACACCACTTGGACCGGAATGCATCCCTGCCCATTCGGGGCCTATCCTGACGGAATCATCCAGCAATTAACGAGTTAATCCCTGTGTATAGCCCGTGTAAAACCGGGAAAACTCTTCATTCAACCGGGTGTTCAGTTCGGTCTGACCGTATTCTTCGGTCAGGAGAACGATCTGCTGGAAGACATGCAGGGCAAGCTGGATATCGTCCATGAGCCGCGATCTGTACTTTCGCTGGATGGAGAAGAAATAGGTCAGCTCATCCCCGTAAATTTCCCCGATCTGTTCCACGATCCGGTTTGCTTTATCCATATCCCCCAGCTCATAGTAGCCTTCGGCCAGGGATACTGCCCAGAAACTGAACGGGACGCGTTCATTCGGAATAATCTCCATGCAATAATCCAGGACCGTACGTGCCGAGTCCAACCTCCCTTCCTCGATCAATGCCATACCCAACCTTCCAAACGAGTTTCTCAGGTTGGACAACATCCGGCGGTTGTTCTCATCGAGGTAAACATCCGGATCGGTAGCATTACCCCATTTGAACCGGTTCATCATGTTGTCGTACATGATCCCCGTTTCAATACGTCCCAGTGCAAGCTCTGCGTTTCCGGCTTCGATGGGTACGATCCGGTATGCCATCCCCTCCACCTGGAAATAATTCTCCAGACCCATGTAGTGTTCCCGGGGAACCGTAATGGCAATGTATATGGGTCGTATCCAATCGTTATGCGCCATGAGATCCAGGAACAACAGATGATTCTTGTATATGATGTCATCGTTATACTGCCACCTCATTTCCGGAACGATCCGGTCTGCCGACCATTCGGGCACCGCTCCCTTACGGATCACATCGAGCGAATCGATGGTGAGGCTGAATTTATTCGTGGGAAGGAAATCGACCATTTCATTCAATCCATAGGGTGAACGGATCCGGGTCCGTGGATCATCATTGGCTACAAAATCCATCAGTTCTTTCAGGTCATAATAATCCTTAATCCGGTTTTCAACCAGGACGATATCCCTCGTTCCCTGGATATACTGTTCTTTCTCAAGTGAAAATGGTATCGGATCGGATTCATATGCTTTCCGTTTCATCTGGTCGGCATACCAGTCTGCACCCAGGTAGCTTAAATTCACCACCCGGACATCGGTCCTGATCCCTTCCACTTCCTGTGCATACCAGAGGGGAAATGTATCGTTATCGCCATTTGTAAAAAGAATGGCATTCGGTGCACAGGAGTTGAGGTAGTTGGCACCAAAATCCCTTGCCGTGTACCTTCCTGACCGGTCATGATCATCCCAGTTCTGAAACGCCATGATCAACGGAACAATGAGAAAACAAACCGACACCGTGATTACCGCCCCGGGAAGTGGTTTTATTTTTCTTGTGATGAAATGGTAAATGGCGGCTACACCTAAACCGATCCAGATGGCAAAGGCGTAAAAAGAGCCGGCATAGGCATAGTCCCTCTCCCGGGGCTGATGGGGTGTCTGGTTCAGGTAAAGGACAATGGCAAGCCCGGTAAAAAAGAAGAGCAACAGAATCACCCAGAAGTCCTTTTTGTCCTGCTGGTACAAATAAAATACGCCAAGCAATCCCAGCAACAGGGGCAGCAGGTAATAGGTATTGCGTGCCGGGTTGTTTTTAAAATTTTCCGGCAGGTTCTCCTGTTTCCCCAGGCGTGCTTCATCGATAAAGCGTATCCCGCTGATCCAGTTTCCCTTCAGGTTATCGCCATGCCCCTGTATGTCATTTTGCCTGCCGGCAAAATTCCACATGAAATAGCGCAGGTACATATACCCCAGCTGATAGCGGAAAAAGAAGCGCAGGTTCTCCCCGAATGTCGGTTTGGTCATTTCCTGTGTTGATCCCGATCCGGTTCTCATGGAGACCTTCGTCCCCTCGATCTTCCCCCAGTATTGATAATCTTCCACGTGTACCGGATCACGGCTGTACATTCTCGGGAAAATGGTAATGAACTCGGGAGCGAAAACGTAATCCAAATCCCGGTTGGTGACCTCATAACGCCCATCCATTTTCGTATAGGTCTGCTTCCCCGGTTTGATATCGATCAGCGGTGCGCCGTAGTATTGTCCGCGAATCAGCGGTCTCTCCCCATACTGCTCACGGTTCAGGTAGTACTGCAGGGAAAAGAGTGTCTCCGGGTTGTTCTGATCCATGGGCGGATCAGCCAGCGACCGGATAAGGATCAGTGTAAAGGAGGAATAACCAATGATGATGACGGTAACACAAAGCAGTATGGTATTCAGGATCACTTTTCCCTTCCGTGCTGTATACCATATTCCCCAGACCAACCCGCCGGCAAGCAACAGCAAATAGACCGTGATCCCTGAGTTATAGGGAAGCCCTATGCCGTTCACGAATGCCAGTTCAAACCATGAACCAAGCTTAACAACCCAGGGTAAGATCCCATACATGATCCCTCCGAGTAAAATGATTGCCACAAAAGAGGCAATGATGATCCCGTTCCGTGAAGGTTTGAATTTCTTAAAGTAATAAACAAACACGATGGCGGGTATTGCCAGCAGGTTCAACAGGTGGATGCCGATGGATAACCCCATCAGGTAAGCGATAAAGATCAACCAGCGGTTTGCATATTTCTGGTCCGATGCATTCTCCCATTTCAGGATTGCCCAGAAAACAACAGCTGTGAAAAGTGAAGAGGTTGCATAGACCTCTCCCTCAACGGCTGAGAACCAGAAGGTGTCTGAGAAAGTGTAGGCCAGAGAGCCTACCAGTGCACTCCCCAGAATGATCACGGTTTGACCGGTTGATAACTCCGTTCCTTTTCCGATAATTTTCCGGGCAAGATGGGAAATGGTCCAAAAGAGAAAAAGAATGGTAAACGCACTGGCTATCACCGATATCATGTTGATCATCTTCGCCACTTTTGAAACATCATTCCCTGCAAACAGGGAGAAAAAACGTGCAACCACCATGAAGAACGGTGCTCCGGGCGGATGCCCCACCTCCAGCTTATAGGAGGAAGAGATGAACTCACCGCAGTCCCAGAAACTGGCTGTCGGTTCCACGGTAAGGGTATATACAACCAGGGCGATGGCAAATGCCAGCCAGCCACCGATGTTGTTTAGTAAACGATACTTTTGTAGCATAGGGTTTATAATAATATTCAATTTGTTTTCAAAATATATGGCTCTATTTGTAATGAAATCCCCCTTAATGGCGACTTGGAAAGTCGCCCTACATTATTTTTTCCCAGGCTGAACCTAAAGGGTTAAACATATAGTATGTAGGTTGACTCTCTTGCCGAAGGCCCGCCTGCCGCGGGCAGGCATTCCTATGGAAGAGTCGACTAAAAAGAGAGTAGATCTCAAGAAACTCTTCTGCGAAAATAGGTGATATTTTTTTTAAACTTAAATTTTTTTTCTGCAGAGGGGCTCGCCAGGAGAGTCGTTCTCCAAGATGCCCTGGCATAAACCATTCCAAGCCCTTCAACCCCAGAGGGGTTAAATAATGAATAGCCACTGGTGATAACCGGTGGTCAAAAGGTGCCAGAAAATTACAACCCTATCGGGGTTGAACAATGAGTATCTACTGATGAAACCGGTGGATATAGAAAACACTTTTTATTCTTTATTCAACCCCTTTAGGGTTGGTTTACTTTATTCGCTCTTTTCCCCGCACTTCGTACGGGGTTACTCATTGTTGTTCTGCTTCGCAGAACTCTTTGCTTTGAACCAATGAGAAACATTCTATCATTTTCATTTCACCAAATCCAGTCAGGGACTGAATAATAAAGCGGAGCTCACCGAAGGTAATAACCGCTTGAGAAACCGTTGGTAAATGGATACAAATCCAATTAATCCCGAAGGGATTGAATAATGAATAACCACCGGTGTAACCGGTGGTAACTCAACAATCATTTATACAACCCTATCGGGGTTGAACAATGAGTATCTACTGATGAAACCGGTGGATATA
>CAZTES010000214.1:0-5671 GCA_964612275.1 uncultured Rikenellaceae bacterium | reverse complement strand
GGTTTTACCGGTCAGGGGGCGGAAAATGCCAGGATCGCTTACCAGTTCAACGCCTGCATTCCCGATTCGCTCTATGCCATACAGGTCTATTTTAACCAGAGTTACCAGGATGAAAGCCAGCGGTACTTTACATTAACCGTATGGGATGATAATAATGGCAAACCGGGTGCTGTACTCTATAGCCAGCCAAGTGAAGAACCGCTATATGAGAAGGAATTGAACAGGTTCCATACATACGTACTTGATACCGCAGTGTTTGTATCCGGGAAATTTTACGTTGGATGGCAGCAAATTACTGACGCATTTTTAAACTTCGGGTTTGATCTTAACCGTGTTAAAAATGACAAACTTTTCTACCAGCAGGGCGGGCAATGGAATAATTCACAATTCCCCGGAGCATTGATGATCAGACCGGTCATGGGAAAATCCTTAATCACATCCCGGAAACCGATCCTCGCTGAACCCGCTTTCCAACTTTTTCCCAATCCGGCAAATCAATATATCCGGATTGAATTCCCTGAAGAGCTGCAACTTAAAAACATGCGCTTTGCTATCATCGACAGCCGGGGACGGACTCTGCTTGAAACAGGTCAACGCCCCGGCGAAATAGACCTTTCCCGATTTGCCCCAGGACTCTATTTTTTTGTTGTTCACAACCAGCAATCCACGTTTGCCATTAAAAAATTTATCATCAGCCGGTAACCCACTTCTCAACGAATGATCATGATGGAAGATCCCCAGGAGATCAATGAGCTTTACGAACATTTCCATATTGTTGCAGATAGGGGACAGGGATTATTACGGATCGACAAGTTCCTTTCCAACAGGCTTGAAAATGTCTCCAGAACCAGGATCCAGACAGCTGCCAGTGCAGGGAATATCCTGGTGAACGATCAACCGGCAAAGCCAAGTTACAAAGTGAAACCCGGAGATATAATTTCAATTCTTCTGCCTCACCCTCCGCGGGAGGTCGAAATTATTCCGGAAAATATTCCACTGAATATCATTTACGAAGATGACGATATCATTGTCCTGAATAAACAGGCAGGCCTCGTTGTTCATCCGGGACATGGAAATTATACGGGCACCCTGGTAAATGCACTCGCATACCACCTCAAAGATGTTCCCCTGTTTCAGGAGGGGAAGATCCGGGCCGGATTAGTGCACCGGCTCGATAAAAACACCTCCGGAATACTCGTTGTAGCTAAAACAGAGCTGGCACACAACAGGCTCGCAAAGCAATTCTACGACCGGACAAGCGAACGGAAATACATCGCACTGGTTTGGGGCACTTTGAAGGAGGATACGGGAACCATTGCAGGAAATATTGGAAGAAACCCGAGAGACCGTACGAAAATGTATGTCTTCCCCGATGGAAAGGATGGAAAACCAGGCATCACACATTACACCGTACTGGAACGCCTGGGGTATGTTACCCTCGTGGAATGCAAACTTGAAACGGGAAGAACACATCAGATCCGGGTCCATTTTCAATACATCAAACACCCGCTTTTTAATGATGAAGAGTATGGCGGAAATCAAATCCTTCGGGGTACAACCTTTACCAAATACAAACAATTTGTTAAAAATTGTTTTTCCATCCTGCCAAGACATGCACTCCACGCTAAATACCTGGGGTTTAAACATCCGGTATCAAGAGAGTGGATGCAATTTAGCTCTGCCTTGCCCGAAGATATGAACACGGTTATTGAAAAATGGAGAACCTATGTTGTGGGGTTGTAAGGTTGCCTTGGAATACCTGCCCGTTCTGCAGGTAACCTTTGTCAGTTTTTTTGTAATTTGGAATGTTGAAATATGCTGTCGATTATAACACATACAGTGCCATTACTTTAAAATCGTCCCCATGAAAATCAATGTAGCCATTGTCGCAGGTGGTGATTCTTCCGAATATCAAATATCTGTTAACAGTGCAAATGAAGTATTAAAACACCTGGACAGAAAGAAATACAATGCATTCATTGTTCTGATACGCGGTAAAAAGTGGATACTCCGGTTGGATAAAACCCGGGAAGCAAGCATCGATAAAAATGACTTTAGCTGCAGGGTGGGCGGACAAAAGTTGACCTTTGATGTTGTTTTCAACGCTATACACGGGACACCAGGAGAAGATGGAACGCTTCAGAGCTACTTCGAGATCATTGGAATACCCTATACCGGTTCCGGTTCGTTTTCTTCTACACTCACGTTTAATAAATATCTTTGTAAGCTTTTTCTGGAAAAGTTTGACATCCCGACACCCAGATCAATCCTGATACAATCCGATGAGAATTGGATGCAACGGATCGAATCCGGAGAAGGAAGTTGTCCCTGTTTTGTCAAACCCAACAACAGCGGCTCCAGTTTTGGTGTATCCCGGGTTCTGAAAACGGACTATCTGTCGTCGGCAATATCCAAAGCACTCCGGGAGGATGATGAGGTCATCATCGAAGAGTTTATCGACGGAACGGAAGTGACCTGTGGTTTGCTGAAAATCGCAGGAAAGGAGTATATCTTTCCATTAACCGAGATCGTATCCAAAAATGATTTCTTTGACTTTGAAGCAAAATATGATCCGAAAATGGCTGATGAAATCACTCCGGCAAGAATTTCTGAAGACGCTACAAAATTAATCCAACACCTTTCATCCCGAATCTATTCTCTGCTCCATTGCCGTGGAATAGTCAGGATAGACTACATTCTTGCAAAAGAAAAACCTTATTTCCTGGAGATTAACACCATCCCCGGATTGAGTGCTGAAAGCATTCTGCCCAAACAGGTGAAAACGTATGGCCTCACCCTCGAAGAACTGTTTTCCCTGGTTATTGAAGATGCACGAACACAGGGGAAATAAAAAGGCAAGAAGAAGCCCTGCTCATTTAAAACATAAATAATTATCTTTCAGCTCTTTGTAAATATTCCCCTGCATGCTGAAGTCCCTTTGCGAACCCCCTTTACTCGGCTACTATTTACCCCTCTGTTTTGATTCCTGACTATTTCCTGGTTGATCTTCTTGATAAATAACCTGAATTCTTATAACTTTAGTAATTATTCTCCTAACCAACACATCATCAAAATTATTTATAGACCAACTTATCTTTATAATTATGAAAACTACACTTAGCATTATCAAAGCCGATATAGGAAGCATTGGCGGTCACATTAAGCCCAGCCAGAAGCTTCTTGATCGGGTCAGGAATTATGTAAAAGAAAACAGCAAAAGTCTCCTGTCTGACTTTATGGTCAGTCACACAGGGGATGATATTGCAATTCTCTTTTCCCACAAGCTGGGAGCAGAAAATGAAGACATACACAAACTGGCATGGGATGCTTTCCTGGATGGAACATCACTGGCAAAGGAGCAGGGGTTGTACGGTGCCGGACAGGATCTTCTGAAGGATTCTTTTTCCGGAAACGTGAAAGGAATGGGTCCTGCTGTAGCAGAGATGGAAATCGAGGAAAGATCCAATGAACCCTTTTTATTCTTTGCTGCGGACAAAACGGATCCGGGTGCCTATAACCTGCCGTTGTATCTGGCTTTCACAGATCCCATGTATTGTGCAGGACTCATGCTGAGCCCGAAGCTGGGAGAAGGCTTTCGATTTCATATCATGGATGTTTCTTTTACAGAGGGCGACAGAATAATTGAACTCGATGCTCCGGAGAATTTATACGACATTGCCACACTACTGCGCGATAATGAGCGGTTTGTTATTGAAACCATTTATTCACGCAGTTCCGGAGAGATTGCAGCATCCGTCAGTACCTCAAGGCTTCACAATATCGCCGGAAAATATACAGGCAAAGATGACCCGGTATGCCTGGTGAGGGTCCAGGGCAATTTCCCGGCTACCGGAGAAGTTTTAGCTCCCTTTTCTATCGGTCATTACGTTGCCGGGTTTATGAGAGGAAGCCATATCGGTCCACTCATGCCGGTAAAAAACAATTCACCGGTATCCTATTTTGACGGTCCACCGCTGGTTTCATGCCATGCTTTATGCGTTCATGATGGGAAATTCACCGAAGTTGCCGACGCATTTGATCATCCCTTCTGGGATTTTATACGGGAAAAAGTCTCCAGGAAATCAGTGGATATCCGCGAGCAGGGATTTTCCGGAGCTGCCATGCTACCGTATAATGAGCTGGAATATGGTGGAATCGTAGAGAGAATGAAAAACCTGGACAAACATTTTAAGGTTAGGGAATAGGCCCCGGGTTAACAGATAAGGGATCCGATAACAGGGAGGTGGTATGAGGGAAAATGATGGTGTGATCACGGCCCTCACCGCTTCCTTCCCTCGCTACTCATACAGAGCTGTACAGGTACAGACAAGATTTCTGTCACCGTAGGCATCATCCAGTCGTCCAACGGCTGGCCAGAATTTGTTGTCGCCAACCCATTCCAGGGGAAAAGCAGCTTTTTCCCTTCCATACGGATGATTCCAGGAGTCACTGGTAACCGCCTGAGCGGTATGGGGAGCGTTTTTCAGAACATTATCTTTCGGGTCTGTCCCGCCTCCGGAGATTTCCATGATCTCTGCATGGATAGTAACCAGGGCTTCAATAAACCGGTCAAGCTCCTGTTTTGATTCGCTCTCAGTCGGTTCAACCATCAAGGTTCCATGAACCGGGAAGGAGAGTGTTGGAGCATGAAATCCGTAATCCATCAGTCGTTTGGCAATATCTGCTTCTGTAACTTCTGCTGATTGTTTGAAGTTCCTGCATTCAAGGATCATCTCATGAGCAATGAAACCTTTTTTACCCGTGTATAGAACAGGAAAATGATCCTTTAGCGAAGCAGCAATGTAATTGGCATTCAGTATTGCTATACGGGTAGCTTCAGTAAGTCCATCTCCTCCCATCATCTTAATATAGGCATGTGAAATGGGGAGGATGCTCGCACTTCCCCAGGGAGCAGCTCCAACTGCAGTAAATCCTTTTTTCCCTCCTGTGTTCACTACCGGGTGTCCGGGAAGAAATTCTGATAAGTGGGAAGCCACTCCGATGGGCCCCATCCCGGGGCCTCCACCCCCATGTGGAATAGCAAAGGTTTTGTGAAGATTCAGGTGACAAACGTCGGCTCCAATGATCGCGGGGTTCGTAAGCCCCACCTGGGCATTCATGTTTGCACCATCCATATAGACCTGCCCCCCATTCTCATGAATGATATTGATCATCTCTGCAACGTGCTCCTCAAAAACACCATGCGTAGAGGGATAGGTAATCATAAAGGTGGCAAGGTTATCCCGGTGTTCCTGGGCTTTCTCCCTTAATGATTCCATGTTAACATTCCCCCTTTCATCGCATTCCACCACGACAACCTCTGCTCCTGCCATAACCGCACTCGCCGGATTTGTCCCGTGAGCTGAAGCAGGGATCAGCACCACGTTTCTATGCCCCTCTCCTATACTCTTATGATATGCCCTGATCACCAAAAGCCCCGCATATTCTCCTGCTGCACCCGAATTTGGCTGGAAAGAAATGGCATCAAACCCGGTAATCACCTTCAGATCATCTTCCAGTTCCCTGAAAATCTGATGATACCCTGCTGCCTGTTCAACCGGAACAAACGGATGCATGTTCCCAAATTCCGGCCACGTCAAGGCAAACATCTCCGTGGCGGCATTCAGCTTCATGGTGCAGGACCCCAGCGAAATCATGGAATGAGTAAGGG
>CAZTES010000213.1:0-5706 GCA_964612275.1 uncultured Rikenellaceae bacterium | reverse complement strand
CCTTTGATGCCATAACAGATATGCGTGACCTGTATGATACCTATCTGCCGGCATTCAAAGCAACCGTTGTCGAGGGGGGTGCCTTTTCCGTGATGGGAGCCTACAACCGGTACCTCGGACAAGCCTGTTGTGCCCATGACCTGCTGCTGGAGAAAATTTTGCGTGATGACTGGGGCTTTCAGGGATATGTGGTCTCTGACTGTGGGGCAATCTATGATATCCATCATTTTCATAAATTGGTTGAAACAGAGGCTGAGGCAGCTGCCTTTGCCGTGAAGAAAGGGTGTGATCTCAATTGCGGAAATACCTACCTTTCGCTTTTAGAGGCGGTGGAAAAGGGGTATATCACAGAAGAAGATATTGATGTTTCGGTAAAACGGTTGTTTACCGCGCGATTTTTACTGGGGATGTTCGATCCACCCGGAATGGTCCCGTTTACCAATACCCCTTTTGAAATGAATGATGCTTCTGAACATGCAGAAGCAGCCCTGCGTGTTGCCCATGAATCCATGGTGCTCCTGAAAAACAGCGCACCAGGGAATTCAACAGAAGGTGCCATCCTTCCGTTAAGTAAAAAGTTGGAGAAAATTGCTGTAATCGGACCGAATGCCGATAATGTGGATGTTTTACTTGGAAATTATAACGGGACACCCTCCAATCCTGTTAATACTTTGGAAGGAATACGGGAAAAAGTTGCCGGAAATGCCAGCGTTGAATTTGTTCAGGGTTGTAATCTTGTTGGCGATGATATGGTACTGGAAAGAATTCCACCGGACTATTTTTCTTCAGGTAGCGATACCGGATTTACTGGTGAATATTTTGACAACCAAAAACTGGAAGGGGAACCGCGGTTAACGAGAAATGACAGAGAGATCTTTTTTATCCGGGGAGAAGGTAATGCATTTGGAGATCTCCCCAGTGAGAATTTTTCTGTGAGATGGACGGCTACGTTTAAACCTCCTGTCCCGGGCGAATATGTTCTGAGTGTTACTGCCGATGATGGATATCGCCTGTTCATCAATAATGATACCATCATAGACTCCTGGTCCGTTTATGGTCTTAGCTCTGCCCGATCAACCTATACTTTTGTAGAGGATAAAGAGTATCAGTTCAGGCTGGAATATTTTCAGCGTGCCTGGAATGCAGAAGTAAAACTGGAATGGGGTTTGCCGGGTAGTAATAGTTTCCAGGATGCCGTGGATCTGGCAGCCAGCTCCGATGTTGCTATTTTTGTTGGAGGGATTTCCCCTCGTTTGGAAGGAGAAGAGATGCGGGTAACCTACGAAGGGTTTAAAGGGGGTGACAGGACAAACCTGGAGTTGCCCGCAATACAGAAAAAACTGATACAGGCGATCCATGCAACGGGTACTCCCACCGTACTGGTGCTGAACTCCGGAAGCGCCCTGGCAGTCAACTGGGAAGATGCAAACCTCCCTGCAATACTTCTGGCATGGTATCCCGGACAGGCAGGTGGTACAGCCATAGCTGATGTATTATTTGGAGATTATAACCCGGCAGGAAGATTGCCGGTCACTTTTTACCGGTCGGTAAATGACTTGCCTCCTTTTGAGAATTATGCAATGGAAGGCAGAACCTACCGTTACTTCAGGGGGAACCCGCTTTATCCCTTCGGGTATGGATTAAGCTTTACCCGTTTTGATTATAAAGAGCTTGGACTTTCCGCTGAAGAACTGAGGATTGGCGACACACTCGAAGTGCGGGTAATACTGGAAAATGTTGGCGACAGAAAAGGTGATGAGGTGGTTCAATTGTATGTAACCGATAAAGAAAGTGCTACACCGGTACCCCTGAAAGCTTTAAAAGGATTTCAAAGGATCTCCCTTGAAGCCGGTGAAGAAAAACAAGTTATATTTACTATATTACCTGAAGATCTTGCTGTTCTTGATGATAATGAAACCCCTTTCTTCGAGGAGGGATCATTTGAACTGATGGTTGGTGGAAATTCAACAGCAGGCATTACAAAGACATTCAGATTGGTTAATAACCAGTAAACAATAATTATATGAAATCCTCATCTTTATATGATTCAATTAAAATAAGGTGCAACAAGGAAAGTTACGCTATCCTGATCATTTGTACTCTGGTTGTTTCATTTTCATGTACTTCAGAGAATAAGCGATCAAAAAATGAAAGCAACATGGCAAAAAATGAACAGCACCAGCCAGGTACATTCGGATATGACATGAACCTGCTGGCGGACAAACAGGAAATCATCGTTTTAAAAAGTGCAGATAAAAGATCACAGGTCCTGCTCAGTACCGATTATCAGGGACGGGTTATGACAAGCACCCTGGACGGACCGGGAGGATACAGCATGGGGTGGATCAACCATGACCTGATTCGATCGGGAGAAATCCAGGACCACATCAATGCTTACGGCGGAGAGGATCGTTTCTGGCTCGGTCCGGAAGGGGGACAGTTCTCTCTCTTTTTCGAACCGGATGTGCCGTTCGATTTTGACCACTGGAAAACACCCGAAGAGATCGATACTGAACCGTTTGATCTCATCTCTTTTAATGATTCATCAGCCCGGTTTAAAAAGGAGATGACCTTAATGAATTATTCCGGCACTCAATTTAATCTTTTGGTAAACAGAAATGTAAAGCTGTTAACCCAATCAGAAATCGAAAGACTCCTGGGTGTATCGATTGTTCAGGGCATGCTCTTTGTGGGTGTGGAAACCGAGAACAGCATAACCAATACTGGGGAATTCTCCTGGACCAAAGAGACGGGGATGTTATCTGTCTGGATCCTTGGAATGTTGAATCCATCACCGGGAACAACCATTGTTATCCCGTTCAGGGAAGGAGCGAAAGATAAACTGGGCCAAATTGTTAATGATGAATATTTTGGAAAAGTACCGGCTGACAGGCTGATTAACGATGAGGGAGTTCTTTATTTTAAAGGGGATGGGAAATACCGCAGTAAGGTAGGTCTGACTCCGGTGAGGGCGAAGCCGGTAGTCGGAAGTTATGACGGTGAACGGAACGTATTGACGGTTGTTCAGTTTACGTTACCTGAGGGAAGAAACGACTATGTCAATTCGATGTGGGAGCTTCAGGATGATCCCTTTTCCGGGGATGCTGTCAATTCATACAACGATGGACCCCTTGAAGATGGATCGCAAATGGGACCATTTTATGAGCTGGAGAGCTCCTCACCGGCAGCAAACCTGGCTCCTGGCGAAACCTTGGTTCATTATCACCGGACAATCCATTTCAAAGGAGGTGAAGAGGATCTGGATCCGATAGCCAAAGCACTATTTGGAGTGGGTATTGCGGAAATAAATGCAGTGTTTTAAAAGGTTCACTTTATTTTTTCCAGGTAGTTCATCACCTGTTCATACACGTTCTCACCGGTAAAGCCCAATTTTTCATCCAACACGTTGTAGGGAGCTGAGAATCCGAACGATTCGAGTCCCCAGGTAAAACCTTTTGGTCCCACCAATCCCTGCATGGTAACCGGCAGACCAGCCGTTAATCCAAAGACAGGCAGCTCTTCCGGTATGACTTTTTTCTGATATTCTTCGGGTTGTTCACGGAATAATCCTTCGGAAATGGCGGATACAATCTGTATCTTCAACCCCTCTTTTTCCCTGAGTATTTCTGCGCCCTCTAACAGGGTTGCCACTTCGGAGCCGCTGGCAACAAGAATCACATCGGGTTCACCTTTATCTTTCTGTACGATGTATGCTCCTTTTTCTGCCTGGAGTGCATCGTCAAACCGGGATGAACCATTGACCGGGAGGTCGCTAACTGCCTGCCGGGAAAGCAGGAGTGCTGTTGGTGCTTCTTTGTTTTCCAGAGCCATTCTCCAGGCAATGGTTGTTTCCGTTGCATCTGCGGGCCGCAGAGCAAGAAAGCAGCGTTTCCCGGAATGGTTTTTCATCTTTTCTAACAATCGGATTTGTGCTTCCTGTTCGACCGGCTGGTGTGTTGGGCCATCTTCCCCAACCCGGAACGCATCGTGTGACCAGATGTATTTAACCGGGAGTGCCATCAGGGCAGCCAAACGGACTGCCGGTTTCATGTAATCAGAAAAGACAAAGAATGTTCCGCAGACCGGGATGATCCCTCCATGAGCGGCGATGCCATTCATCAATGCAGCCATGGTTAGTTCCGATACACCAGCCTGCAGGAAAGCTCCTGTGAAATCTCCTTTGCTAAAAGCTTTGGATTTTGCCAGGAACCCATCGGTTTTATCGCTATTCGACAGATCAGCAGACGCTACGATCATATTTTCTACCCTTTCGGCAAGAAAACCGAGAACAGCTCCTGATGCCCCGCGTGTGGGAGCACTCTCTTTCTGGGTTATCTCCCGGAAATCAATTTCCGGCAGATTCCCGGCAAGAAAATGATTTCTCTTTTTTGCCAGGTCGGGATTCATTGCCCCCCATTTTTTCTGCTCTCCCTTTTTCGTAGCTACGATCTTTCGTTTTTCGTCCAGAATGTTCACAAAATATTCGTTAACCTCCGGGAAGACCTGAAAGGGATTATCCGGATCGCCACCCAGTTTTTCAATGGTTTTGGAAAAGGAGGCACCGGCTTTGCTGATGGGCATGCCGTGCGTTGAAGTTTGCTTCTCAAAAGATTTACCATCCTCCGTTATGCATCCTTTACCCATGATGGTTTTTCCAATGATCAGGAATGGTTTATCCGATGGTTCATTAGCTTGTTTTAATACCTTGCGAATCTCCTCCGGGTTGTTTCCGTTTATGGTTGTTACCTTCCAACCCCATGCTTCATACTTTTTTGCTGTATTCTCACAGGTCACCTCGTTGGTACCGGTTGAGAGTTGAATGTCATTGGAATCGTAGAACATGATCAGGTTGCTTAAGCCGAGGAATCCAGCCAGCCGCCCTGCTCCCTGGGATATCTCCTCCTGTATTCCTCCATCCGATATCAAGGTATAGGTTTTATGAGCCATCCACTCCCCGAACCGTGCAACGAGAAATCGTTCGGCAATGGCTGCTCCGACAGCCATTGCATGACCCTGCCCCAATGGGCCTGAAGTGTTTTCCACACCACGCTGAACATTTATTTCAGGGTGTCCGGGAGTGGGACTTCCCCATTGCCTGAAATTCAAAAGATCTTCCATGGAGTAGGCACCGGTCAGTGTGAGGATAGCATAAAGCATGGGAGACATATGACCCGGATCGAGGAAAAACCTGTCCCGGTTTGGCCATGTCATATCATCCGGATCAAAACGCAGAAATTCGGAATAGAGGATGTTAATAAAATCGGCACCCCCCATGGCGCCACCCGGGTGTCCCGATTTTGCATGCTCCACCATGGCAGCAGATAATACCCGGATGTTATCCGCTACTTTGTTGGTTATTTTGTTGTCCATATAAGTAGTAGTATTTTTTCTTTTTAAAAATAAGCATATTCAAAATCTAATCTGATCCAATATGCAACATTTTTTCAAGGTGTTATTCACAAAAGTGAATTCCCGATTTTAGCCACTTCAACATTCCCTGCCTGCGGCAGGCAGGCTTGTTCTATATTCGATATTCATAATTCAATACCTATCTCTTCATCTTCAACAAAACTTAAGATATTTATACTTCGTACGTCGATGATGCCGTTTCCCCTCCTCTTCCGGTCCAGTTGGTATGAAAGAATTTTCCGCGGGGTTTATCCACCCGTTCATAGGTATGGGCTCCGAAGTAATCCCGTTGCGCCT
>CAZTES010000212.1:0-5752 GCA_964612275.1 uncultured Rikenellaceae bacterium | reverse complement strand
AAAGGAAATTTTACCATCCTGTCGGTCATCCATCAGATCAACTACATGAAAGCCCAGGAAAAAAGCCAGGAGGTGCTCGCTCTGGAGAAGAAACTGAAAGTGCTGGAACAGAAAGTAGCCACTGAAAATGTGACACTCGCCGTTTATAAACACGAAGAGGACATCCTGTTGTCTAATAAATCGATCGGGAGCCAGACATCAGGAGTTAAAACCGTTGAATTACGGGAAGCTGTTGATTTTTTCCGGAGCAGATTAACTGAAGTGAAGACCAGGCAGCTGGAGATTGATCAATCCATTGCCCGGCTGAACGAAGAGATCAGCCAGGTCAGAAGGCAACTTTCAACGCTCACTTCACAACGCAAAAGACCAACGAGCGAAGTGATCTGCAGCGTCAGTGCAAATGCTTCTGCAAGGGGAAGCTTTGAGCTCAGCTATATCGTCTCCAATGCAGGCTGGGTGCCTTCATACGATATCCGGGCAGAAGACATCAACAAACCGATCGAGGTCAACTACAAAGCAAAAGTATTCCAGGCTACCGGTGAAAACTGGGATCAGGTGCCGCTGATTCTGTCAACCAGCAATCCCTCGATGCCGGGTGTTAAACCCGTTATCTACCCATGGTACCTCTCCTTCGTGGAACCCTATACACCGAGTAAATCAGCTATGGCCAGAAGTGCTCCTTCGATGAAAAAAGCCGAACGGAGCCTGGCAGCCGATGAAGAGTTTGAAGCAGCAGAAGCATTGAGTATGGCTGATTTTACCGAGGTGGTTGAAGCACCGACAAGCATTGAGTTCAACATTTCTATTCCCTATACCATTCCCTCCGACGGGAAACACCACATGGTTGACCTGCAGAATTTTACCATGCCCGCAGAATATGAATACTATGCCGCACCAAAAATCGACAGGGATGCATTTCTCATTGCCCGGGTTACCGGCTGGGAGGAAAAAAACCTGCTCTCCGGTGAAATGAACCTCTTTTTCGAAGGAACATTCGTGGGGAAATCTTACCTTGATGTGCGAAATACACAGGACACACTCGATCTTTCACTCGGAAGGGACCGCAGCATTTTGATCACCAGGGAAAACCTGAAAGATTTCAGCAGCAGAAAGATCATCGGGTTTAACAGGGAAGAGATCCGTACCTGGGAAATATCCCTGCGAAATACGAAAAATGCCCCGGTGAACATCACCCTGGAAGACCAGTTTCCCCTTTCCACCAATAAAGAGATCGAAATCAAGCACCTGGAAATGGCCGGGGCAGAGTTCAATGAAGATTCCGGGAACCTGAAATGGAAGCTGACACTGGATCCCGCTCAAACCGAGAAATACAGGTTGTCCTTCTCGGTGAAATACCCGAAGAACAAAATCATTGATCTGTAAGGGATTTATGCCACGAATGCCTGCCTGTTCGGCAGACAGGCACGAATAATAAGTCTGAAAGGCAAAGGCTTCTGCCTTTGTCCAGACTTCGGCAGACGAAGTAGGCTAAGGCTAAGGATAGGAATATCAGGTAACTCGACTGGCGAATTATAATGGTCCGCATAGGATCTTCTGATGAAATTTATACATGTCGCACCTACGGCGCTCTTTTACAACTTATTTCTACTTCTAAAGACATGTCGTCCCTGCGGGACTCAGGAATTATTTTTGCGTTCCTATAATAAAAACGTACAATGAGTTTTAACTCAACGTAAACTCCGTAGGCCTGCCTGCCCAGTGTATTTCTTCAGTATTTAGGTAACAGATTTTTAATTCACATTTATATCCCAATTTGGCTATTCCATTGGATATTCTTTTGTGAATAATGCAACGCAGTTGATAAGAGAATCCCAAAGGGATTCAATTATGAATAACCCGGTACAAGCCCCGACGATTTTATCGGGGCGAAGTGCCGGGTATAATGATGGTAATAAACCGCAACCCTGAAGGGGTTGAATATTAATACTTTATAGAAAATTCAACCCCTGCCTGCCGGTTCATCTGCCGGAGGCATGGCAGGCAGGCCTGCAGGATTGTTATCTCCTCGTACATCTTAGCCACCGGTTACCACCGGTGGTTACTCATTGTTCTACCCCTGATGGGGTAGATGGCCCCATAGGGGCCACATGTTGGTAGCCAGGGGCGACCCTGGTTAAGAAACACATAAAAACCCGGGCCAACTGTGATGTTATACAACGGGAAATCGTTTCATGGACCGAACATCTGCCAGGCATTAAGAGTCGTACCCCGGTCCGCCGGCCGGCGGACGGGGCACTACGATTCGTCCCTCGTCGCTCCACTTTTCCGTAGGAATCGCTATGCGACAGATGGGGCGACGAGTATGCAATAAACCCCATCCGTCAGACCCGTTATGGGTCAGACGGTTGCGTATAATTCGACCTGGTCTTCTGGAAAATACTTACTGATCCATTAGAGTCACCCGGTAAGTCAATTGAATTTAAATTATCAACATGTTATTTGAGGAGGTATTGTCCTATTGCATATTCCCCGGGCAGGAGGTTGTGAACGGTAATCTCTCCCGAAATGTTATCTCCCTTTACTGAGTATTCACAAATTTCCCAATCGTTTGCCGGCCCCTCCCGGTAATAGAGGATCAGGTCGTCTTTTGAACGAAGTTCAAGGTCAGGATCAAGCCATCCCGACCGGTCGGATTTGCTTGTATTATAGGAAAATGAACCACTGGCAGCAAATGACCCGGGAAAGATGCCCTCTATGCTCCAGTATCTTGATTTTGAAATTACCTGGTTCGCTCTCTTGACCCTGAAATCATCCGGGGCAACCCAGTTATGAACAACCCGGAACAGCATTGAATCGGTGACTTCGTCAACCTGAACGACACAATAGGCAGCATCGAATGCATATTTTCCCACGCCATTGATCACCAGGTAATAATCCGTTGTAGCATCGGCAACCCTCTCTTCAGGGTCTACCATAACCAGAGTAGGGAGAAAAGGGATGAACAGGGATTTTTCCGATCGCTCTCCCGAAAAATCGATTGTTGCACTGTAGGAGTGCCAGTTGTTATCCATAAACGTGACTTCAAGCCG
Organism: uncultured Rikenellaceae bacterium; assembly: GCA_964612275.1. GTDB lineage: Bacteria > Bacteroidota > Bacteroidia > Bacteroidales > VadinHA17. The sequence goes on along the minus strand of CAZTES010000212.1, from coordinate 2,702 downwards.
GTTTGAGAAAGAGTATGCATCCGTCCCTTTCAGTTTTTGCCGGAGAAACAACCGGACATCGTATCCGGCAGCAGCCTGGTTTACATGGAATGAATCAACCGAAAAATGCGAAAATCCTGGAGAAAAGACCCAGGAATTGAAAAAATCGGTCAGATCGGTTTCGGTAATCCTGCCAAAAAAATCCCTGAATCCGGTTGATGATATATCCCTGTACCGGTATTGATCAAAATACTCCTTGAGTCCATTAAAAAACAGCTCATCACCAAGATAACCGCGCAGGGTATGGGCAACGCTTGCTCCTTTATCATAAACTGTACTGCTGTATGTTAGTTCGTGCGGGATCCCGGCTACCGGATAATACCCCTCATCCCTTATATGTGCCATTCGCAATACCCTTTCGTGGTTGTTCCGGACATACTCTTTAAACCGGCTGTTCCCATATTCCCGCTCAACAAAAAGTGCCTCAGCATAGCTTGCCCATCCCTCATTGAGCCACATGTCTTCAGCCCGCTGGCAGGTTACCAGGTTGCCAAACCAGCTATGGGCTAACTCATGAACAAATAACATTTCCGATCCAAGGGTTCCATCCACCGATCGTTGACTGACCGCAATATTGGAGGCGTGTTCCATGCCACCACCCCGGAATGGGACAGTAACAAATCCAATCCTGTCCCAACGATAGGGACCGAACAGCTCTTCGAAATGGGCAGTATACCTGGGTAGATTTGCAAATGACTTTACTCCGTTGAGGCTATCCGGCGGAGATACATAGATCGATGAATGTATGGGTTCCAATAATCCTTTAATGGTATCGTGAATGGTTACATAATCGGAGATGGCAACGGAACTTAAATAAGTGGGGATCTCCTGTTTCATACTCCAGAAAAAGGTATTGGTCCCATCATCATTCGGGAAGGTTTCTTCCAGCACTCCGGAACAGACTGCGGTCAAATCTTTATCAACCGTAATGAAATAGTCATACGTGGCTCTGTCGATAAAATTATCAACGCAGGGATACCATGCTCTGCCGAAATTGTGTGGGAAAAATTGCATTGCCACTCCCATATTATAGGCTGTCCTTCCTGAAAAATAGAAACCTCCCCATGCGGGATCCGTTACAGGCTTTCCATGATAAAATACTGAAACTTGCACCGATGTGCCTTTATCGTAGCGAAAAGGAAGCGGGACCTTTAGCCATCGTTTATCATACCGGAAAGAACCCATGCCAATTTCATCCACCCATACCGAATCAACAACCAGTTCCATCAGGTCGAGCAGAATGGTATCCACATCATCCCTTTTCAATACAATTTGCAGATCGGTAAAACCTTTTATGGACTTGTGAATAAAATCAACTTCCGTAAGATTTATGGTATAATGAACCACATCAAACGTATCAATCCGGCTGTTTGGATAATCGTTTCGTTTCTGTAACGGTCGTTCCTGGGCAGAAACGATTACCATGACAGCAATCAGGAATGGGAGGACCAAAAAAAGCGTGTTCCTGAGTTTCATTTTCAATTCCCGATTAACCATGAATAAAGATAAGGAAAAAGTATAAACTACTCACCGGGTGAGGTAGAAAAAAAGTAGCCACTAACCGTGCGTCACTAATTCCCGAATAAAAGATTCGCAAGTAAAATTCAACCCCTATAGCCTGCCTGCCGGTTCACCTGCCGGAGGCATGGCAGGCAGGGGTTGTAATCTTTTCACATATTTAACCACCGGTTACCACCGGTGGTTATTCATAGTTATACCCCTGCTGGGGTAGATGGCCCCATAGGGGCCACATGTTGGTAGCCAGGGGCGACCCTGTTAAATAACCTGGTAGCTTTAGTCCTAAGTCAAGGAAGTGAAATAATGTTTTGTTTCAACAGTTCACCTCGGAATATCTTTATTGCACAGGGTATAGCCCCTGGTTGGATATCAACAAACCAAACCGGGCCAACTGCCATGGTGTATATTGGGAAACCGCTTCATGGACCGAACATCTGCCAGGCATTAAGATTCGTACCCCGGTCCGCCGGCCGGCGGACGGGGCACTGCGATTCGTCCCTCGTCGCTCCACTTTTCCGTAGGAATCGCTATGCGACAGATGGGGCGACGAGTATGCAATAAACCCCATCCGTCAGACCCGTTATGGGTCAGACGGCACCTGCACACCTTAACAGGGGAATGAAACTAAACCAATCCGCCAGGCGGATAGCGAGATAATTTGGAATGGTTTGACGAAGTTTTTACATGCCGCACCTACGGCGCTCTTTTAACGACTTATTTCTACTTCTAAAGACATGTCGTCCCTACGGGACTCAGTAATTATTTTTGCTTTTCTATAATAATAACGCACAATGAGTTTTAACTCAATGTAAACTCCGTAGGCCTGCCTGCCCAGTGTATTTCTTCAGTATTTAGGTAACAGATTTTTAATTCACATTTATATCCCAATTTGGCTATTCCATTGGATATTCTTTTGTGAATAATGCAACGCAGTTGATAAGAGAATCCCAAAGGGATTCAATTATGAATAACCCGGTACAAGCCCCGACGATTTTATCGGGGCGAAGTGCCGGGTATAATGATGGTAATAAACCGCAACCCTGAAGGGGTTGAATATTAATACTTTATAGAAAATTCAACCCCTGCCTGTCGGTTCACCTGCCGGAGGCATGGCAGGCAGGGGTTGTAATCTTTTCACATATTTA
>CAZTES010000211.1:0-5753 GCA_964612275.1 uncultured Rikenellaceae bacterium | reverse complement strand
TCGAGATATCCATTTCTTTCCGTATAGCAGCAAGAACCGATGTAGCCAACTCCGGAATGCTTGTTCCCAGGGCAATTACTGAGACAGAAATAGCATGTTCGCTCATCCCGAATGTTCTGGCAATTTCTGAAGCGCCTTTTACCAGCCAATCAGCCCCCACCATCAAACCGATTGAAGAAATGATAACCATAACTATTGCCAGAAAAAGTCGATATCTCGGTTTTTCAAGCTTTCTCCCCAGCAGGTAATTTTCTTTCCTTGAGTTATGGATTGACCAGGTAATAAATCCAACCAGAAACAGGATAAAAATCAATCCTTCAAAAAATTGCAGTTTGCCATTCAGGATAAAAAGATAGAAAAGGAGTGTTGCGATCAGCATGATCGGGCAGTCGATCCGGATCGATTTGCGCTTCACCGGGATGGGCAGGATGATTGCAACCAGGCCAAGCACCAGGGCAATGTTGGAAATATTCGATCCCAGCACATTCCCGATTGCAATAGCCGGGTGCCCAACTAGTGCCGCCCTGACACTAACAAAAAGTTCCGGGGCTGAAGTTCCGAAAGAAACAACCGTGACACCCACAACCAATGTTGAAATGTGAATTTTTTTTGCCAGGGCAACTCCCCCACGTACCAGGAATTCTCCGCTTACGAGCAGAATAACAAAACCTGTCAGGAGATAGATATATTGCATACAGGAAGTTGAGTATTGAATTGGTAAGGTGGGTAAGGATTCAAATCAACGCACACGTTTCGTTACCCTCTCATAAGTTGTCCGAAATATTGTCTTTCATTTCATTGATATCCTTCTTGATATCATTGGAACTCTCATTGATCTCTTTTTTAATATCCTCCGTGGCTTTTTTGAATTCGCGCATACCTTTGCCCAAACCTTTTGCCAGTTCCGGGATTTTTTTTGCTCCGAACAATACCAGAACGACAACGAGTATGATGAAGATCTCCGATCCACTGATGAATAATAAAGCACCCATGGGCTATTATTGATTTATCTATACGAAAATAGTAAAGTTGTATCAAATATAAAAACCAGGGCCTGCAAGAAATGTAATCCAGGGAATAAATTCCTGTCAGCTTGTTTTCTTGCTTTTCAGTACACGGATTATCTTACCCTTCCTCAAAGTATCAAATACCAGCGGTGTGGCAATAAACAGAGAAGAATAGGTACCGACGATCACACCGATCAGCAAGGCAAAGATAAAGCCTCTGATCACCGCACCACCAAAAATAAAGATGGTCAGCAATACCACAAAGGTACTGAGTGATGTACTGAATGTACGGCTCAGTGTGCTATTAAGAGCCAGGTTAAGTATTTCTGACCGTTCTCTTTTCCGGTAGAGTCCAGTGTATTCCCTGATCCTGTCAAACACCACAACGGTATCGTTGATGGAATATCCAACCACGGTAAGGATAGCTGCAATAAAAGCCTGGTCAATCTCAAGTGAGAAGGGGAGAACTCCATAAAGAATGGAGAAGAGTCCCAGCACGATTGCTGTGTCGTGGATCAAAGCTGCAACAGCACCCATACCAAACTGCCAGTTCCGGAACCGGACCAGGATATAGATAAAGATGATGATCAATGAGAATAGGATTGCCCATACAGCCTGGATTTTTATATCATCGGCAATCGTTGGTCCGACCTTTTGAGAACTCATCAGCCCGGCATGCTTGTCGGAATTCTGCTCCACAAATTTTCCCAGCGTAAAATCTTCACTAAAATAGGGTTTCAGCCCTTCAAATATTCTCTCCTCCACCATTTCATCGATCTCTGTTCCCACGCTGTCGATCCAGAACTGTGTGGATATTCTGATCTCATTGGTTGAACCGAATGTTTTTACTTCAGGCGGTTCATCCAGATAGGAAGCGAGTGCATCCTGGATTTCAAGGGTACTCACCGGTTGCTCAAATCGTACGACATAATCCCTTCCGCCGGTAAAATCAACGCTCTGGTTAAGTCCCCTGATAAACAGCGATACAATGCCAAGAACGACAATAGCACCGGATATCATGTAGAAGATTTTCCTTTTTGCCAGGAAATTGATATTCAGGTTCTTAAACGCATTTTCCGTGATCTTGGTGGCAAATGTGAGTACATTATGCCGGGTCAGCATCAAATAAAAGATGAGTCGTGTGATGAAAATAGCCGAGAAGAGAGAGGTTAAGATCCCGATCACCAGGGTGGTTGCAAAACCCTTGATGGGACCTGTACCAAAGATATACAAAATTGCACCGGTCAACAGGGTGGTGACATTGGCATCGATAATCGCCGAATAGGCATTTTTATACCCATCGGCAATAGCCAGTTTAATTCCCTTTCCGGCTTTCACTTCTTCCCTTACCCGTTCATAAATCAGCACGTTCGCATCCACCGAAATACCAATAGTCAGGATAATTCCTGCAATTCCGGGAAGTGTGAGTACCGCTCCAAGGGAGGCAAGGACACCCATCAGGAAAAACATGTTCACAATAAGGGCAATATCAGCAACCATTCCGGCTCTCCGGCTGTAATAAAACAACATGTATAGCAAAATGACTAAAAAGGCAATGAGGAATGAGTTTAACCCGGATTTAATAGCTTCTTTACCCAGTGAAGGTCCGATGACCGTTTCCTGAATGATTCGGGCAGGGGCATCCAGCTTTCCCGATTTAAGGATGTTTGCAAGGTCTCTCGCTTCATCGATGGTAAAGTCTCCTGTAATGGATGTACTGCCATTTTTTATTTCTGTAAGCACCCGGGCTGAAGACCTCACCTGGTTATCCAGAACAATGGCAATAAAGTGGTTAACATTCTCACGGGTCATGCGTGCCCAGGTTCGTGTTCCTTCGCCATTCATCGACATGGACACCTCGGCATTCGCCTGGGTCTGACTGAATTCCACCCTGGCATTTGTTACAGCATCACCTGCAAGCGGGGCCTGCCCTTCCCGGGTGGTTACCCTGATGGCATGCAACTCGAAAAGGGTTCCCGATTCATCGTATCGATGGAGCTTGGCACTCCACAAAAATTTCACATCCCTAGGAAAAAGTGATCTAATATGTTCCTTGCTGAGGTATGCATTTACCTGAGCAGTATCTCTAAAATGAGCAAAACCGACAATGCTTCCCGGAACAAACTGGCCATCCCTTGTAACATTGGGATATAGCAGGGCGAACAATGGATTTTGAAGATTGAACTGCTCCAGCGTTTCGGATTGATCTTCGGCCTGGGTTGTATCAGCAGCAACCAGATCCATCAGGGATGTCTCCTGATCCGTTGTATCTTCTTCAGCTACCTGTCCTGGTTCAGGGGTGACCAATTCGGCGATCTCATCCTCAGTTACATTGCTGGTAGCCGGCACTTCCATTTCACGTATGCGCTCATTAGCCATGGCCAGATATTGATAGACCTCCGAGTTTTCATAGGTTTCCCAGAATTCCAGGTTCGCGGTACTCTGCAATATGTTCCGCACCCGTTGTGGATCTTTGATTCCGGGTAGCTGTATCAGGATCCGTCCCCTCATCTCCAGCTGGGCAATTCTGGGTTGCGAAACACCGAACCGGTCAATCCTGCTGGTCAGAATGTTGAATGAATTATCGATCGCTGACTGAGATTCTTCCCGAAGGACATCCAGCACCTTTTCATTGGTGGAATTGAAATCGATCTTGTCCCTCAATTCGATTGTCCCAAATATTGCAGCAAGCCGGGCATTCGGATCAATCTCTTCAAATGCTCTGCCAAACAGGGTAATAAACCCCTCCTGGCTGCTTTCCTGGGATTGTTCAGCCACTTGAAGAGCCCTTCTGAATGCGGTATCCATACTGTGGTTGGACAGGGCAAGAATAATGTCCTGTACAGAGACTTCCAACACTACGTTCATACCCCCTTTCAGGTCAAGACCCAGGTTGATCTCCTTCTCCTGACATTCTTTGAAGGTGTTTCCCAGGAAACTCCATTCTTCCTTGTTCAGATCGGAAACTGAATCGAGGTACTCTGTTTCAACAACCAGATCACCCTGGGCAAATTCCCGTGCATCTCTCTTCACTTTAAAGGTAGCTGCAGTAAACGACAATTGGTATATACTAACTAAAGCCAAAGTAATGGCAAATAACAAAATGGCTCCTCTGTTTCGCATTTCTTTGTATTTTATCCTGATGAGTACTCTTGTAGTTCTAAAATGTCGCGCAAAGTTATTAATTTTTTTCAGAATCCCGCTTCCATGCAAGCAGTATCATTGCGTTTGGCCCCGGCTGGAATAAACCATTCCGTCAACCGATTTCTCTTCCTGAACGATCCCATTCAACAAAACGATCCCCGAAGCAAAAAAGTCCGGGGATCGATATTTCTGATAACCGCCAACCGGATCAGAAGAGTTTCATATCATCCATCACCTTCATCACCAATTGAACAGCATCTGCCGATGTGTATAGTAGCTTCTTTTCATCCTCGTTCAGATCAATTTCGATGATCTTCTCGATCCCATTCCTACCCAGTTTAACAGGAACTCCCAGAAATACATCCTTCAAACCAAATTCACCATTCAGTTTTACACAACATGGGAATATTCTGTTCTGGTCGAGGAGAATGGATTCAACCATCTGGGCAACAGCTGCACCGGGTGCATACCAGGCTGAAGTACCCATCAGTTTAACCAGTTCGCCACCACCTTTTTTGGTTCTCTCTACGATAGCTTCAATCACATCCTTTTCAAGCAACTCGGTGATTGGGATACCACTGACGGTCGTGTATCTGGGTAAAGGAACCATGGTATCGCCATGGCCTCCCAGAAGCAATGCCTGAAAATCCTGCGGGGAAGCGTTCAGAGCAGTGGCCAGGAAAGCCCTGAAACGGGCCGTATCGAGAATCCCTGCCATTCCAAACACCTTGGATGAATCCTTTTTTGATGTCAGGTAAGCACAATAAGTCATGACATCAAGAGGATTTGAAACAACCAGAATGATGGCATCGGGGGACTCCTTAACCGATTTTTCTGTTACTTCCTTAACGATCTTGGCATTGGTGCTGATCAGGTCATCCCTTGACATCCCTGGTTTCCTTGGTAATCCGGACGTAATGATAATAAGATCCGATCCACCGGTAGCAGGATAGTCACCCGTAACCCCTGTAACACGTGTATCATACATATTCACGGGAGAGGTCTGCCATATATCCAGCGCTTTCCCCTCTGCAAGGCCCTCTTTGATATCAAGAAGAACAATTTCTTTTGCAAAATTTTTATGAGCCAGAACATTTGCACAGGTTGCTCCAACATTACCTGCACCGATTACAGTAATTTTCATATTTTTTGGTTTTTTTGATGATTAGATAGAATGAGTGGAACGAAATTAACCAAAAAACCGAACAATTGAAATACCTGCGGGTACGACCTGTTCTAAAACATTAACAAGTTGGTCCAATTCCACGGTGTATTTTAAATCTATCTGGAAGTAAAAAAGCAGGTTCGGATCAGTTACTCGACCAGTGTATCGAAATCAGCCGTCAACACTTCATCCTCGACAAAATCATACAGGGTGAGGCGCCGGACATCATAAAATGAGGTCCAGTAATTTCGCAAGGCACTGATATATCCTCTTTTTGCCACGTCCTTTTCGGAATCGGCAATGTTAAGATCCGTCACATCAATTTTTCCAATATAAAACCGTTGTTTGGTAACATCATACCGTTTCTGCGCAATGGTATCCGCTTTGGCAGCAATCATTAACTGGTCGTCCTGCAGGTTGAATTCCATCACATTCAG
>CAZTES010000210.1:0-5765 GCA_964612275.1 uncultured Rikenellaceae bacterium | reverse complement strand
AATGATAAACATAATCACCAATGTGAATATAATGGAGGCACCGGATGGGATATCGTACCGATACGATATGAATAATCCTGCAAAACAACCCAACAGGGCAATGATTATAGAAACGAAGATCATATTTCTAAAACTCCGTGTAAAAAGATTAGCAATTGTTTGGGGGATGGTCAGCAAAGAAATAATCAGGATAATTCCCATTACCCTGATGTTTAAGACAATGGTAAGTGCTACAAGGCCAAGCAGGATGTAGTTGATAAATTGAACGGGTGCCCGGTAGGTTCTGGCATATTCCGGATCAAAGGAAACATACAGGATGGTTTTGAAAAAGATTAAAAAAAAGAATACGATCATGATATTCAGGACCAGCATCATATAAAGATCCAGGCTGGTAACGGTAAGGATACTCCCAAACAGGTAGCTCATCAGGTTTGGTGCATAACCGGGTGTAATGAAGATAAAGATGATTCCAATGGCCATGCCAAAGGACCACCACATTCCGATCACCGAATCCTCCCTGATATCAACTTTTTTTGTAACAAATTCAATCCCCAGGGCAGTGAGCACGGCAAAAACTGCCGCTCCAAGAATCGGATTTATACCAAGGAAATAGCCGATACCAATGCCCCCGAAAGAGGCATGTGTAATTCCACCACTCAAAAATACAATTCGCTTTGAAACAATATAGGTTCCGATAATCCCACAGGATATGCTGGTAAAGAAGGCCGCAAGCAGTGCTTTCAGAAAAAACTGGTACCGGAATAGTTCAAATAGGGCATCCATACATCTTAGCTTTGGTGTTTTTTAAGTACAGTATGGGGCACATCTCCGTGTGTAATCAACTGGATGGGGCACTTGTAAGCCTCCAGCTGTTTTTCCGTTATCACATTGGACTTATGATAATGAAAGTTTCTGTTCACACAGGCAATGGTCTTGATGTAGTAGGAGATGGTCCCGATATCATGAGACACCATGATGATCGCCATCCTGTCGTTCAACCCACGCAACATTTCATAAAGTTCCCCTTCAAATTTATTATCAACATAAGTGCCGGGTTCATCAAGGATAAGCAGATCGGGGGATGATATGATTGCCCGGCACAACAAAACCCGCTGTAATTGGCCTCCGGATAATTCTCCGAGAGGTTTTTTCCAGAGCGCTTCCAGTCCTGTTTCAGTCATCAATTCATAGGCCCGCCTTTTTTCAGCCTTTGTATATTTTGAAACAAGACCTTTCCGGTTCATCAATCCGGACATGACCACATCACAAACCGATATCGGGAACTTACGATCCATCGCAAAGGATTGGGGCAAATAACCAATGGTGCTCATCTTATCCAATCCTTCCCGGAAATAAGTGATCTCTCCCTTAATGGGTTTAAGCAATCCAAGAATAATTTTCAGTAACGTGGTTTTGCCTCCGCCATTCGGCCCGATAATTCCGATAAAATCTTTTTCATAGATTGAAAAATCAACATCCTTAAGGATAATCTCGTCATCATATCCTGCAGATATGCTTTTCAATTCAATTAGTTTTTTCACCGTTACCGCGTTTTCATAATCAATTCTTTTTCCTGAAAAGAGTGAACAAGGGCGCTTGCGATCTGCAGCACCGAGGCTTTCCAATCCTCATCCAGCGGATTAATCCGGACGATTTCCCCATCCAGTTCATCAGCAACAGCCCGGGCATTATCCATATCGAATTGTTCCTGCACAAACACCACGTTTATGTTCTCTTTTTTTGCATGGTCAATCAATGCCATCAAGTAACCGGGAGACGGTTCTTTTCCTTCCCATTCAATGGCAACCTGTTGAATCCCATAATCTGCTGCAAGATAGGTCAGGGCAGGGTGAAAGATAATGAATGACCGTCCCTCGAAATCATTTAACATCTGTTCGATTGTCAGATCCAAAAAATCCAATTCTTCCCTGAAACGGATGTAATTTGCACGATAAAAATCCTCGTGGTCAGGATCGATCTCCACCATTGCCCGGAAAATGTTTTCTGCTATGCTCTTCACTCTCCTTGGAGATACCCAGATATGTGGGTCCACTCCACCTGGGTGGTCATGATCATGGAGTAAAGAATCCTCCCTGCGGATCAGTTCGATGCCCTGAGAAAGATCGAACAATGCCATACCCGGGTTTGATGCTGAGATCTTATCCGCCCAGGAATACTCAAATCCGATATGACCTGCCATGAAATAGGCAGCCGATTCCTCTAATCGTGCAATTTGTTGTGGGACAGGCTCATAACTTGCCGGACTCGCACCTGGTGGAATTAAAATATTCACTTCATATAATTCTCCCGCAATCTGCCCGATAAAATATTTCTGCGGAAGGATACTTGCAGAGATGAGGGCTCTGTCAGCTTCGGGCTTTTTCCGATTGCATGCAACAATAAAAATGAAAATGAATGTATAGAGAGCAAGGCGATGCATCCAATTTAGAATATGTGTAAATGGCAAAATTACCAGAAATTCCCGGAATAAATAACCATTCGTCCAGGAAAATCATTCCCTGTAGTTGGTTCTTTGGAAATGTTTGCTTAAACCTGTAATTTAGAATTTCTTTGCATCAGGCGGATGGTAGAAACAGGATCGAATGTGTCGATTGGTTTATCCATTAAACAATACTTGTAAAACAGGAAAAATCATATGAGTCATTTATCAGAAGAGAAACTCAAATTTCTGAAAGCGTTTATTGGCCAGGAGATGGATATCAGCAAGTTCATTCATACCACGCCTTCCCGAACTGTTGCTGAAAAGATTCTTGCCAATGGTTTTGAATTTGAGAATCATCTGATGCACACTACAGACCAGGTTTCCGGGTTCGATCTGGTAGAGTTGAATTATTTTATTCTGATTCGGAGGAATTACGGGCATTTTATTGTGGTAATAGAGATAGCCGATAAACTGATCATTGAATTCACCAAACAGTTGCAATCATTCAATTTTCATTTTTCCGAGGCGTTCAGCAAATATCCCCCCCGTTTTAACGAGGATGAGAATCCGGTATATACTTTACCGGAGCAGTTTATCAAGGGATATTTTGACCAGCAGACATTGGAAAAAAAGTATAATCCTGTATTCGATCCCCATTTCCGGTCACCGCTTTTTGAAGAAAACCTGAACAGGTTAACTTCTCAGGGTCCTTCTACAAAATAAAAACTTATGAAAAAATCTACATTGGTTCGGGTTGCAGTGGTTCAGGATGCCCCGGTTTTATTCAACAAAACAGCGACAATTGTCAGAACCATCGAATGGTTAGAACGAGCTTGCACCGAGGGTGCGAAACTTGTGATGTTCCCGGAAGCTTTTGTTCCGGCATATCCCAGAGAATTATCATTCGGATGCAAAGTAGGCAGTCGCTCTGATGAAGGGAGGGAGGTCTGGCAGGCATTCTTTGATAATGCCATTGAGATTCCTGGGCCGGAGATCAATGCTCTATCAGAAGCATCCCGGAAATACGGGGTTTATTTATCAATCGGGGTTGTAGAAAAGGAGTTAGGGACACTCTTTTGTTCTCAGCTCATGTTCAGCCCTAAAGGCAAGCTATTGGGCAAACACAGGAAGATTAAACCAACTGCTTCTGAACGAATTATATGGGGAGAGGGAGACGGTACAACCCTGACTACCTACAATACCGAAATCGGGAAAATCGGTGGATTGATCTGTTGGGAAAATTATATGCCTCTTGCACGGGTTGCCATGTATCAAAAGGGTGTACAAATCTATCTTGCCCCAACTGCTGATGACCGTCAAACCTGGCAAATCACCTTGCAGCACATTGCCATAGAAGGAGGATGTTATGTTCTGGGATGCAACCAGTATGTAACCATGGATATGTATCCCGACCACATACGATCACTTGAAAAACTGGAGGGAAGCAATGACGTAATAAGCCACGGAGGAAGTGTTATCGTAGATCCTTTTGGTGTGACAGTAAGTGGCCCGCTATGGGACAAAGAAGGCTTGCTTGTTGCAGACCTGGATCCGAAATGCATCATTAAAAGAAAAATGGACCTTGATGTGGTGGGCCATTATTCAAGGCCGGATATTTTCGAGTTTCGGGTAATCGGTCAACCTGAAATGGTCACCAACGGATAGGGTTAATATTGGATGCCAATTCACGGTCACATGCTGTCCCTCTCCTGTCCATCAAACCAGGTTTTAAACTGCGGCACTTTTTCACGACTCACGATGATCTCCTTTTCAAACTCCTGGTCCATTCGTATTTTAAGCCGGCTGTTTGAATACATGATGACATCTGTCACCGCATTGATATTCACGATAAACGACCGGCTTACACGGAAAAAACGTTCCGGATCAAGGAGCGATTCCAGTTCTTCAAGTTTATAATCGATGACAAATCGTTTGCCCTGGTTGGTCAACATAAAGACGGTCCTCCCTTCAGCATAGAAAACCGAGATATTATTTGTGGTTACAGACCGGATATGTTCACCCACTTTCACCATAAACCGCATTTTATAATTTTTTTGCATTTGTGAGAGAGCCTGGCTGAATTCCTCAAATTGTATCCGGTGTTTTGCGGTTGGCAAACTTTCCCGCAGGCTTTCCAGTTTTGTCATGCTTCGGTACAGGTCGTCATAGGAGATGGGTTTGAGCAGGTAATCGATGCTATTCACCTTGAATGCATCGATCGCATACTCGTTATAGGCAGTGGTAAATATGACCGGGCTATTCACCTGGGTTCTTCTGAAAATTTCAAAACTTATTCCATCAGCGAGCTGGATATCAAGGAATATCAGATCTGCCGAATTCTCTATGTTCTCGAGCCAGTGTACTGTTTTTTCTACCGTATCAAACCTGCCGCAGATATGGATATCGGGATCATACTGTTTGAGGAGTCGTTCGAGCTTATCAGCTGCCGGTGCCTCATCTTCAACGATAATAACTTTCATGGGATTGAGCTGTAGGTTTATATTTCTTCTTCCACTATTTCCAGAAGGGGAATGTTAATCTCCAAATGATCCTTTTTCCTGGCGAGTTCTATCGGTTGATTGGAATAAAAATGATAGGCTCTGACCACATTCATATCAAGAAGATCTCCCCCTTGATCCGGTGTAAGTCGATCGTTTTGCCGATATGAGAGGAGAATGGATTTGTTTTCTCTTGAGCGGATGCTCAGCTCAAGGGGTAATACAGCAGTAATGATACTGCTTCTAATTGCATATTCTGTGAAATCCTGTAATGAACCCGGCACCATTTTCTTCCCCCCCACCTCACTTAAAGCATCTAATTTCAAGTGAATGTTATCCTCATACTTCACATTCATGATGTAAATAAAATTCTTTGTCGCCTCAATTTCATCTTTTACATCCACGAGTTCATTCTTTTTGCTTGCAAGTTTGTATCGATAAAAGCCGGACAATTGCGCAATGAATTTCTCAGCAGATAATGGATCTTTATGAATCAATGAGATCAGGGATTCCAGGCTTTCATAGAGGAACTGGGGATTAATCTCATTCTTAAAAGACTCCAGTTCGAACTCAAGATTTTCCCGTATTGCATTCTCTTTTGACAACAGGACCACATTTTGCTGGTTCAGGTAATAAACGCTGTAATACACCATTGTATAAAGGGCTGCAGAGAGGATAAAAATGATATTAAACGTCAGAAATTCCGTAAGAAAGGAGCTATAACCCACCAGGATATAGAAATAGAATGCAACGACTGCCGAAGTGATCAAAGCGCCATAGACCAAGCTAATCCCCCCCTGGATGATGATCCGCAGGTTCTCCTT
>CAZTES010000209.1:0-5770 GCA_964612275.1 uncultured Rikenellaceae bacterium | reverse complement strand
AAGCCATGCGTGATTACGGGACCGATAAGCCGGATATCCGCTTTGGAATGAAACTATCAGAACTCACTCATCTCGCCAGGGGAAAGGGATTTACCATCTTTGATGATGCCCGTTATATCGGTGGAATTTGTGTTGAGGATTGCTCGGAATACTCAAGAAAACAGCTGGACCAACTGACGGAATTTGTGAAGAGACCTCAGATCGGAGCCAAAGGATTGATCTATGTCAAATGCAATATGGATGGTAGCATTAAATCCTCTGTCGACAGGTTTTTTAGCGAAGAGGATCTGAAGGGATGGAGTGATCACATGCAAGCGAAGAAAGGGGACCTGCTGCTGATCATGGCAGGGGAAAAAGCAGATACCCGGAATGCCCTTGGTGCATTGCGGCTTGAAATGGGGAAACAACTGGGATTACCGCAGAAGGGTGTGTATGCACCGCTGTGGATTGTGAATTTCCCGTTGCTTCAGTGGGATGAGGAGAGCAACCGATTTTACGCCATGCACCATCCCTTTACATCAGCACTGGAAGAGGACAGGCATTTGCTGAAAACCGACCCCGTAAACGTGCGGGCTAATGCTTACGACTTGGTAATCAATGGAGTGGAAATTGGGGGCGGATCTATACGAATCCACGATAAAGAAAGACAACAAGAGATGTTTGAACACCTTGGCTTTACAGAAAAGGAGGCGGAAGAACAATTTGGATTCCTGATGAACGCGTTTAAGTACGGAGCGCCTCCCCATGGAGGGATCGCCTTTGGATTTGACCGCTGGGTTGCCCTGTTTGGAGGATCCGAAACAATCCGCGACTTCATTGCCTTCCCAAAAAATAATGCCGGGAAAGATATTATGATCGACTCTCCATCCCCAATCAGTGATGAACAATTGAAAGAATTGGGGTTAAAGCTTCGGAAGTAACTTACCTCAACAGTTAAATCTTGAGTCCATCGAAAAATTTAACACATTATTTTGCTGATTGGAACACTTTTTGCTTTTTCATTATTCATATATATTTTTTACATTTAACACATTAAGCGTTTAATAACTTCAAATTTCTTACAACCATGAACAAAAAAGCATTGCTCGTAATATTGGGCGTTTTCATTTCAATGCTATTCTTTCCAAACTCTCTCTGGTCCCAAGATCTGGGTAAACTAACCGTGGGATCTACATACCATGTTGTCCTGAAAGATGGATCAGAACTGCATGGAGAGCTGGTTCAGAAAACAGATGAGCAGATCGTCATCAAGACTGCTGCAATGGGCGAGATTACTATTGCGGCTAGTAATATTGAAAAAATTGATGAAACTACTGCGGCAGACTATAAGAACGGGAAATACCGTTTTCCAAATCCAAGTTATTCCAAATACCTTTGGGGACCAACCGGTCGAAACCTGAAGAAGGGGGATGGGTATTACCAGAACGTGCTGATTGTTTTTAACTCGGCGCATTACGGTATTACCGACTGGTTTTCTATCGGTGCTGGTTTTGAAGGCATTTCAACTTTTATGGGCGAACCAATCTTTTTTGTCATGCCTAAATTCGGCTATGAATTTTTTAAGAATTTTTCAGCCGGAATAAGTTATCTGTATGGGAACGCAGCAGTGGCAATTAAAGAAGGTGGCTTTTCAGGAGTCGGTGTTATTTACGGTACGGTTACCTATGGGAATATGGACTACAATGGCACCCTTGGATTCGGATGGGCACATGCAGAAGGAAACATGATGAATGATCCACTCATTACAGTGAGTGGAATGGCAAGGGTTGCACGAAGACTGGCGCTGGTTACAGAAAATTATCTGATACCTGCCGATCCCTATTATGCAGTTTTTTCCTATGGGCTCAGGATATTGGGTGAACGATCTGCGTTTGACATATCCTTTTTAAATTCAAAAGATATTGCTGAGGTATTCCCGGTTGGTCTTCCGGTTTGGATTAGCTATAGTTTCCATTTCTAGCACAAGAGGTCTGAAAAGCAGGGAAACATCAATCCTCCTCCTTTGCCCAATAATTTTAGGTATCCATAAAAGCTCCTCCGGGAAAGCCTATAATGGTTTGAGTTAGTGAATGTGTTGATATCATTCATTCCTGCGCCTCCCCAATCAGGGTTGCAGCTGTGTGTGCGTTGATCTTTACCTTTACAAGATCTCCAATGCTATGGATTCCTTTGGGGAATACAACCACCTTGTTTTGCGATGTTCTGCCAAACAGGTCCTTTTCCGATCGTTTGGATCTTCTTTCAGCCAGCACTTCAACAACCCGGTTCAGATCCTTGCTTTTACTCTTGACTGACAGGCTGTTCTGGAGTGTAATGATCTCGTTCAGCCTGCTGCCTTTCACGGCTTCAGGAACATCATCCTCAAGATCGGAGGCAGCTTTTGTCCCGGGACGCTCTGAATATTTGAACATGTAGGCAAAATCGAACCCTGTCCACTTCATCAGCGATAAGGTATCCTGGTGGTCTTTCTCTGTTTCAGTGCAGAAACCAGCAATGATATCGGTTGTGACCGAGCATTCGGAAAGAATAGAACGAATTGCAGAGATCCGGTCCATATACCATTCACGGGTATAACCACGGTTCATTAACTTGAGGATGCGTGTGCTGCCCGATTGAACCGGCAGGTGAATGTGTTTGCAAATGTTCGAATGGGTTGCCATGGTGTGTAAAACCGCATCAGACATATCTTTTGGATGTGATGTTGAAAACCGGATCCTCAGGTTCGGAACCGATGCAGCAACAGCATCGAGCAACCTGGCAAAATCAAGACTGCTTTTTCTGCCCCTGTTGCCCCACCTGTAGGAGTCAACATTTTGACCAATCAGCGTTACTTCTTTGAACCCAAGGCGTGATAACCGTTGAACATCAGCCAGGATCATCTCCGGATCTTTACTGCGTTCAATACCCCGCACGAAAGGAACAACACAATAGGAGCACCGGTTATTGCACCCCCTCATGATGGTGACAAATGCAGAAACCTTCTGGGTGTCCTGATAAACCGGAGAAATATCACCATACATCTCCTCGCGGGAAAGCATGACATTCACTGCTTTCTGACCGGTCAACGCCGTGGAGATCAGATGGGGAAGATCCCGGTATGCATCCGGGCCAACAACCAGGTCAACACCCGCTTCATCTTCCAACAGTTTTTCCTTAAGCCGTTCAGCCATGCAGCCAATAATTCCAACCAGCAGGTCAGGTTTCTTCTCTTTTGTTTTTTTCAGAGCAGCCAATCTATTCCATATCCGCCGTTCTGCATTTTCCCTGACGGAGCAGGTATTGATCAGGATAATATCTGCCTGACGAATCTCCTGGGTTACTGCATATCCATTCTCCTGCATGATGGAGACCACAATCTTGCTGTCGGCAACATTCATCTGACAACCGTACGTTTCCAGGTAAAGTTGGGGGAAATGGGGTTTATTGCAGGGTTGTGCCCATTGACCTTTCGACATGTCCACCATGTATTCTAATTTATGAATCTGAACTCAACTGACAAATGTACATCCAAAATGAGGATTACCAAAAACAGGTGGGTCAGTTCATTGTCATCTTGTACCAATGGGTGTGAAAAGTTTTATAAATCGAATCCAATTTATAATTTTGTCCAGGGAATATAAATCGTTTATAGTATGTCAGGACATAGTAAATGGTCGACCATAAAACGAAGAAAAGGAGCTGCTGATGCGAAAAGATCTAAAATCTTTTCGCGAATTGTGAAGGAGATCCAGGTATCCGTTAGGGAAGGTGGTCCCGACGCCGATGCCAATCCCCGGCTGCGTCTGGCAATCCAGAATGCTAAAGGGGTGAACATGCCAAAAGACAATATCCAGCGAGCAATCAACAAAGCCGGTAGTGACGGTGCTGGTCTGGAGCCAGTTACATTTGAGGGGTACGGTCCTGGAGGCGTTGCCATCTATATCGAGTGCCTTACCGATAACCATAAACGAACCGTGGGTAGTATCCGGTCGATCTTTAATAAGAAAGGTGGCAGCCTGGGAACCAATGGATCCCTGAGTTACCTGTTTGACCGGAAGGGTGCTTTTACCGTACCGAAAGGAGATCTTAACCCCGAGGAGTTTGAGCTGGAAATCATCGATGCCGGGGTCGAAGAATTTGAAATCGAAGAAGATGTTTTCCTGATTACAACACCACTCGAAGATTTCGGCAATGTCCAGAAAAAACTGGATGAAATGGGCATTGAACCGGAGAATGCTGAATTACAAAGAATACCGAACGATACCAAAACACTGGATCTGGGAACCTCCCTGAAAGTCTTGCGTATGATAGAAGATTTTGAAGAGGACGATGATGTGCAGAATGTTTACCATAACATGGAAGTTACGGATGAAATTGTTCAAGCACTCCAGGATTAAAAAAACTCAAGAATCCGCACCACATGGTCTGTAAGCAATACCTTCTCGCACAGATTCATGTGTTTCACTATCTTTACAGCAATGGTTCACCTCCTGCCGGGTAAAAGCAAGCTGTCGAAAGAGCAAACACGAACGGCACGATATGGAAAAATATGTTTATATTTGGTAGGATTCCTAATTCATATTAACAACTATTGCTATGAAAAATATTCTTGTTCCCATTGATTTCTCAAAAGATTCCATGAATGCATTTTTACACTCCATTCTGTTTGCGAACACCCTGAAAGCAAACCTCCGCTTGATACATGTCCGGAAAAATAAAGATTATGACGAACCTTTTGTCCTTGCTGGACCCGATTCGGGATATGGAAAGACCGTTGAGGAGTTTTGCCAGAGTATTGTATCCAGGTACCTCCAAATATACAACGGCGGAGGAAAACTTGACTTCATCATAAAAAAGGGGAAAATTTATAAAGCCATTATTGAACAGGCAGAAAAAGATAAGACCGATCTCATCATTATGGGGACACACGGGATTTCCGGTTTTGAAGAATTCTGGCTGGGAAGTAATGCTTACCGTGTCGTCTCGAAAGCGTCCTGCCCCGTATTGACCATCCGTAATGGATTTAAAAAGAAAATCATAACAAAGATTGTTTTGCCAATAGATGCACACAGGGAGACAAGACAAAAAATTCCCTTTACGGTGGAACTGGCAAAAGAATTTGATGCAGAGGTGCATGTTGTGGATGTCAGATCAACCGAGCGGAAGGATATTAAAAAACGACTGAACAATTATGCAGATCAGGCGATGCATTATGTGATGGAACATGGTGTGAAAGGAGTTAGGAACTCCAAAGTAGGATCCAATATAGCAGATATCACTATCGCCTACGCCGTTCATGCGAATGCTGACATGATTGCAATGGTTAGTAACCAGAGAGGAACACCGGTCAATATGCACTTGAGTACCACAGCCCAGCAAATGGTGAACCATTCTCCTTTACCAATTCTGAGTATTTATCCGGATTTCTGATGTCGACAACATTCAGGTTCTTGTTATTGCTGGGATTATATGTTATTTCCATTATGACCATCCGGGGCCAGGAATGGCCTGGCAGGATGGTTTACAATGATACAAACCAGTTACAGGAAGCCCAGTTAAATATATTCCAGGATCCGAGGCTTGAAACCCTTCTCCAACGGCACATTCAGTATAACAAGCAGAAGGGGGGTATGAATGGTTTCCGTATCCAGATTTTTTTCGGATCGGGCAGAACAGCCAGAGATGATGCCAATGAAACCAAAGCCAGATTCTTGTCCTACTTTCCCGATACCAAAGCTCATATACTCTATCAAAGTCCTTTTTATAAAGTCAGGGTGGGAGATTTCAGGAC
>CAZTES010000208.1:0-5775 GCA_964612275.1 uncultured Rikenellaceae bacterium | reverse complement strand
TTGGTTGTTGTATACTTTTATGTTTCGTTAATAAAATAGTTACAGATATTTTATTCGTTTAGTCATACGTCAATCTTAAAAGAGTGAAATGTTATGGAAGAAAAACGGGTATAAGATAGTATCCGCTGAATCGATATTAGAAACCAATCCAGTTTACCAGGAACATATCAATTTAAAACTTTTGTATCTTATATATCTTGTTCACTTTCTGGTCTGGTGTAACGATCCGTAACAAATACACTCCTCTCACATATCTGGAAAGGTCAATTGAGATGACCTCCTGTGGCATGATCCCCGGATAGTTCCTGATCAAGAGTTTCTTCCCGGTAAGGTCGATGATCTCTATGATAAAGTCAACCGGGTTCTCGATTGTAAACCGGATATTGAGAAAATCAGAAACCGGGTTGGGGTATGCATTCACAGACCAGTCCATGCCCAGGTCATCAAAACCGGGATTCACACCAACGGCAAAGGGTTGTTGAAATCCCTGGGTAAGGATGTATGATCCACCCGGATCCAGGGTTGTAATTGCCAGTTCACCGATCGTTCCTGACAGGCTGTATCCACCGGCAGAGTTATAGTGCCCTGCAGTTGAAATGACGGTGGGAGTCAAGCTGTATTCCTGTCCAAATAAAAACGTTACAGATGTTAGAAAAACAAGGGAGAGTAGAATTTTCCTTTTCATAAACCAGGGTTTTTAGTTACAATCAATCGATCCAATTCAACAAATTTGTATACAAGTTACAAAAAAAAAATAGAATCAAACCCATCTGCTATAATTTGATGTTTTTTTTGAAAAAATTGTTCCCGGGTCCTTATCTTTCCTGTCATTATTGGGACATTGCATGGATTACACTGTTCTGGTGAGATTGTTCACTTCTGAACAACGGTTGTTCCAATACCGAACAATTTCAGAATACTAAAATCCTTTACTGCATCCATACATTTCTGATCTGTGGGATATTATCTTCCCTGGCATGTTTATTGAAAGGCTAATGCGAGTTAACTGTTTATAAACTACCTGTTTATCCATGAAGGAGTCACTTTTTTTATTTTTTTTAATTCTTCATTCATTCTGGTTTTGTTTTGCAGGTGGGAGTAATGATGAGAAGAAAGTTTTAATCGCCAGCCGGGTTGAGTCAGATGAAGTAGTTATTGACGGGAGTTTATCGGAAGCCATCTGGGAAAACGGGGATTGGTATGGGGATTTTGTGCAGCATGAACCGTATGAGGGAAAACAACCCTCACAGGAGACTTTGTGTAAGATCCTTTATGATGACGACAACCTATACGTAGGAATACGGGCCCTGGATACCAGTCCTGACAGCATCAGCCGGCGCAGATCGAGGAGGGATGAGATCGATGGAGATTTTGTTGGTGTGCTTTTTGACAGCTATTTTGATCATCGTACGGCGTTTGCCTTTGTTGTAAACGCTGCTGCAGTAAAAATGGACGGTGTGTTCACCAGTGACGGGGAGAGTGAAGACTGGACCTGGGATCCCATCTGGTGGGTTGCGACAGATGTCAATGAAGAGGGGTGGTCAGCCGAGATGAAAATCCCGCTGAGCCAGTTGCGTTTTGATAAAGCCGAAGACCAGGTTTGGGGCCTGCAGATAGCACGGTTCCTTTTCAGGAAGGAGGAGACTTCTTTCTGGCAACATCTTCCACGGGATGCATCCGGGATTGTACACAATTTTGGAGAACTTCACGGGATATCAGGTATCCAGCCCAAAAGGCAGGTCGAAATTGCTCCCTATGTTGTTGGCAGTACGGAACGGTTTAAGAAAGTGGAAGGCAATCCGTTTGAAACAGGCAAGCGCAATAATCTCTCGGCAGGTGTGGATGGGAAAATCGGCATTACCAATAACCTCACCCTGGATTTCACGGTAAATCCCGACTTCGGACAGGTGGAAGCCGATCCATCCGAGGTAAACCTTACAGCATTCGAGACCTTTTTTGAGGAGAAACGACCCTTTTTCATTGAAGGGAGAAGCATCATGAGCCTGCCATTGCTTTTCGGGGATGGAGACCTTGCCGATGAGAACCTTTTTTACTCCCGCCGTATCGGGAGAAGTCCGCAGCACTACCCCGACGTGGATGATGATGCATCCGTGAAATTTCCGGAAAATACTTCGATTCTTGGTGCGGCAAAAATAACGGGTAAAACGAAAAAGGGATGGTCCATTGGAATACTGGAGAGTGTTACTGCCGAAGAAGTGGCTAAAATTGACATTGAAGGAGAGAGGTATACCCAACCGGTTGAGCCCTTAACGAACTATATCGTAGGAACGGTACAGAAAGATTTCCGTGAAGGTCAGACCGTTGTGGGCGGGATGTTTACCTCCACCAACCGCAAGATCGATGACCCGAACCTCGAGTTTCTGCACGAAGATGCATACACCGGGGGTATCCACTTCAGCCACGATATGAAAGAGAGAACATACAACCTCTCTTTTAAGACCTATTTCAGTCATGTCTCCGGCTCGGAAGAGGCGATCCTCCGAACCCAGGAATCGTCGGCGAGGTATTATCAACGGCCTGATGCCGAATACCTGGATCTCGATTCCTCAAGAACTTCACTTACAGGCAGTGGAGGTGTTTTATCCTTTACTAAAATCGGAGAAGGTCACCTCCGGTTTGGTGCATTTTTTTCCTGGAAATCTCCCGGGCTTGAGGTGAACGACCTCGGGTACCTGCGCTCAACCGATGAGATGTTACAGGTTATCTGGATTGGGTACAGGATCTGGGAACCGTTTAGCATTTTTCGTAGCTTCAATGTCAACCTGAACCAGTGGAATGCCTGGGATTTTGGATGGAACCGCAATGTAACCGGGGGAAACATTAACCTCAACATGCAGTTCAAAAATTACTGGAGTTTTGGAGGAGGAATCAATATGGATGGAAACACACTGTCTAATTCCACACTGCGTGGTGGACCTTCTATTATCATACCGGGGTCTATAAATATTTCAACAGACCTGGATTCCGATAACCGGAAAAAAATCTCTGCAGGATTTTTTACAAACCACAACTGGGGATTTGAGGGAAGCAGTACCAATCAACATTATGGCTTCTTCATTTCCCTGAAGCCAAGCAATGCCCTGAATCTATCCCTAGTTCCATCACTTAGCCTTAATAAACGGGATCTGCAATACATCGATAAGATCGAAATTGGAGAGGAAGAGCGGTTTATCTTCGGTTCCATCGATCAGAAAACAGTGATGCTCTCGTTGAGGCTGAATTTCAGCATCACGCCCAACCTGACCATTCAGTATTGGGGACAACCTTTTATCTCAGCAGGAACCTACGACCGGTTCAAAATGATCACGGATCCCCGTGCGGATGCATACAACGACCGATTCCATACCTATACGGAAGAAGAGATCACCTTTCTGAATGCCGATGATGGCTATGTTGTGGATGAAAACCAGGATATGAATTACGATTACGGTTTTGAATATCCGGATTTTAATTTCAAACAGTTTCGATCCAACATGGTCCTGCGCTGGGAATACATTCCCGGATCAACACTTTACCTGGTATGGTCACAGGGTAGAACGGGCTATGTAGCGGACGGGCAATTCAGGTTGGGCGAGAACATCGAAGAACTGTTTGATGTCCGTCCGCACAATATATTTCTTGTCAAGCTCTCGTACCGGTTCAGATTGTAGAAGTGGAATGATAAAATTGAGTGAATCCACATAACCTTAGAAGTTAGCTATTCTGTCATCCTGAACTTGATTCAGGATCTGCTGATCAAATTTTTCATGAATACGAGATTCTGAACCAAATTCTCCTGAGGAGTCCTATGGACAGAATGACTAATTTAAAGCCTTAGCTTGTTTTATCAATAATGAATATTGGATAGATAACTAAACCATTAATCCTCAAGTATCCCCAGTTCCTCAATGCGCCGGATAATCGAATGCCGGTCTGGCAATCCGGAGGCTTTCAGTTTTTCAAGCCATTCGAATGCTCCGTTTGTATCTCCCGCTTCATGGCTGATCAGGATCAGGTAATAGAAAGAAAAGGAGTAGATGTGCGTGGGATTATCCGGGATATCCCGAACAATCTCCGAAAATATTCTCCGCGAGGCTTCAAATTCGTTTTTCAGATAAAGGTCATATGCTTCATCATAGGCTTGAATGTCCCGGTTGAGCCGGTTATCCAGGATGATCCCCTGAAAGAAGAAACAAGACTGTTCACAATCCTCCACCAGGTCAATCCTCCCTTTGCCCGGGTCAATAGGTGGAAAATAAAGGGTGAATTCAAGGATCTCTCCAAGCGAATCAAACCGGTGCAACTGAGGGCAGATCGGGATATTTTCTGCACGGATCAGTAAATGATGAACGTTATCCGAAGTGCGGACGGTCGTTTTCCGGTCAACACATGCCCAGGCATCCCTTACCAGCATGTTCTGGTTCCTCAGGAAAATGATCGTGTAATCATCGGTTATCTGTATGCGCGTAATGGTGAGCTCGGCATGGCTTTTCACCTCAGCATTGGGCATCTCGAAAACCTGGGCATATGAACCAATCTCAAAAAAGAAAATAATTATTAATGATATGAAAACCTGCTTCTGCATAGCATACGAGTTACTAAAATTTGTAGACCAAAGTACAAAAAAGATTTCGCTCCTACCAATAACCAAATCTGAATGACAGTAGAAACAAAAGTCTGAAAATATTACCCAAATGTCATTTCGACCAAATTTTCGAAGTATTGAGAAAATGTGGAGAAATCTTCTTACAAGTATAATATCACCCTATAATATTTCTCCCCCGCTAAAAGCGAGATCGAAATGACAATAATACGCGAATTATTATTCTAACTGCTGATTATTAAAATAAAAAAAAGCTGTCTCTGGTGAGACAGCCCTTTTTTGCTAGTTTCTTTAAATAATTAAAGGTATGAAACCCCAGGGTAGAACCCTGGACCCGTCTTTCCGGGGTAGAACCCCGGGGAATTAAACCACACCTTCTCGTCCGCCGAATCCGCCGGTTGGCGGATAAGGAGGATTAAAAGCTCAGATCGATTCCGAGTCCGATGACCAGAGCATTTTTCTTATAGGTCTGTGAGAAATCAATAAATGTCACACCCTGCCCTCCGACATCATGAGAGCCCTCAACCTTTTCATCATCATACATCGAATAGCTCACTCCCAGGTTAAGGGCAAGCATTTCGTTGATCCGGAATCTACCCCCTCCACCAAAGGTATTGGTATTGAGGCTGTAGCTGAGGTCGGACTGGTAGATGGGTTTCACGCCTGTCTGATTGCGCTGATAACCGGCACTCAGAGTCAATTTTTCATTCAGGTGGTATTCAACGGCAAGTCCGGCTTCCCAGTTGTTGACATCGATGAGATCTTCGTTTTTCATCGGTTTGCCATAATCCGCGGATTTGTCGAAATAATACTGAAATCCACCATGCAGTGTGAGTGCTGATCCTACGTCCAGCCTGGCACCCACTGTAAGGAGTGCAGGTAAGTCTCCCCTGGTCTTGGCACCATCCGGGAACATATAGACCCGCTCGGCAGGCGGATTAAAACCGATCAATCCGCCCATCGGCAGACCGGTTTTTTTATCGGTTGCTGTCGAATTCTCCAGTTCGAGTTTTGTGGCAAATTCGTACTTGATCCCAATATTCAGGGCGTCAATGGGTGAAATGTTGACTCCGATGATGGGTGTAATTCCCGTACCATTCTGCTCGACATCAACCTTCTGATCAGCAAGCAATACATCAAAATAGTCCCCGGTCTGTGTGGCTACGGCAGCT
>CAZTES010000207.1:0-5874 GCA_964612275.1 uncultured Rikenellaceae bacterium | reverse complement strand
GTTTTCAGGTTTTCCCCATTTGTCCTTTTCATCTTTCCGGCTTACAAAAATATCTGTCCCTCCCAGGGTGCTTTTTTTCGATGCACTGATGAAATAAACTGTTTGCTTGTGCGCATCGAAACTAAGGGTAGTCTCTCGCTGCCCGGAATTAAACTTACCGGACATTTTCCTTGGACTGGTCCATTGCCCTTTCTTAAACTCGCTAATAAAAATATCTCCATTATTGCTGTTGCCATAATAGATGTAAAGCAGGCTGTCTCCATCTGTAATGGAAAGGGCTGCTTCACTGTACGCTGAATTGATCTTTTTACCAACATTCTGTGCTTCTTCCCATCGGTTGTTCCGAAAAAACGATACATAAATGTCTTCACTAAACTTATTGTCCACGAGGTTTCTCTTGTCATCCAATATGCTTTCTCTTCGTGAGGTAAAATACATCCGGTTACCGCTGGATGTGACCAGGGGGTTGTAATCATCATATGGTGAATTGATTGCATCACCCAGGTTTGTTATCCCAACCGAAATCATTTCCGCCCTAAGGGCAATTCCGTTTTTGCACTCCTGAATCAATTTATCAAGATCAATTCTATTTTTCTTGCGCTCTTTCTCGGTTAGGCTGTCCCGGTAAGTTTCATATTCTTCAATGGCACGCTCAAATTCATGATTGAAATGGTAAGCCCGTCCAAGCATCAAATGAATATCACTGGCAACATTGTTGTTAAATTCATGGGCTCTTTTGAAATGGGTCAGTGCATCTAACTTCCGTTCAGAATAGAGACAGCAGATACCCATTTTATAATTCAATTGTGAATTATAGGTATTATATGTGGCAGCCATTTCATACTGTTCCAGGGCATCACCATAAGTCCCGATTCCTTTGGAAAACAGTGTTTCGGCCTCTTTCACATGTTCCCATGCTTCATCAAAACCCTGGTCTTCTATGTTGAAATCTTTCTTGTCGATTTTAATATTTTGCTGTGCATCCACTTCGATTGAACCAACAAGAAACATTATTACGAGAACAAACCGGATATTTTTCATAAACTCAAATATTATGATTCGCCTTAAAAATCCATTCCTGTTCTGAGCAGACAATGGGATAAAATTACAATAAATTTCCTTACTTCCGAAAGCCGGATTTGAATTTGTTCTATTTTCCGGGAATCTGAAAACATCATGTTCCGGCTTTGCGAAATCGAGTTCCCAAAGGTTTGAAAATTCTTTAACAAAATAGCTCAATGTTTGGGAGAAAAGTTATTTTTATTACTTTTATGCAGGTTAAGTGAGCCGGCGTTATACAGACTTTAAGGGTATGGTATTGAACCGGGGATTACAACCCAAAACCTTATATTCTAAAAAGTTAGACTATCAATGAAGCAGAAGGGGAAATGCATAAATCTGGAATACCTGGAAAACATATCGGGTGGCAGTAAATCCCTGGTGAAAGAGATGGCTGAGATCTTTATTGAACAGGTCCCGGAATTCACCAGAGAGATGAAGGAATTAATGGAAAAGAAGGATTATCAATCGCTTGGACTACTGGCTCATAAAGCGAAATCATCCGTTGCAATAATGGGGATGAACGAACTGGCGGAAGACCTGAAGGATTTTGAGTTCATTACAAAGGAGATGAAAGATGTAGAGCGTTACCCTTCCTACATCGAACGGTTTGAAAGGAGTTGTTATGAAGCGATACTGGAATTGAATGAAATCATTAAAAATCTTTAAACGGATTTTGCTGTATGTTAAAAATTGAAAAAGTTGAAAACATTGAAGTAGCCAAGTTTGAAGATGTACAGAAGTTCAATGCATTGATTACTGAAAAAGTAAAGGAAGAGTTGGCTCAACTGTTTCAAAAGCCCAATACAAAGCTTATTCTGGATCTTGAGGGAGTGAAGTATATCGACAGCTCAGGATTTGGAGTTTTTCTATCCGTCATGAAAATGGCAAATAACAACTATGGATTTTTTAAGATTTGCAACATTGCACCTGAGGTAATGGAGTTATTCAAGCTTCTTCAGCTTCACAATATATTTGATATCTATGACGACCTGCAGGATTGCATCAAGAGTTTTGCATGATCCTTTTTATGGGTGTTGCACCAAATTGTGGATCCTATCCTTTTTTTGCAAACCATTCGGTTGCTTTATCGGTCAGACTGAGATCTATCCCTGATGCGCCGGCACTCTTTTTAATGATGTTAAACTGTAATCCTGCAATTTGTTTAATCTCTTCAAAGGTAAGGGGTGGAAAAAGGATGATTTCATCGATACGATTGAAAAATTCCGGTGTTATGGTCTGTTTCAGGAGATGGCCGTTCTCAACAGCCTGATGCTGATACCCGGCAGCAATTGAAAATGCCTGTTGTATGGCTTCCTGTGATCTTATTGTAAAATTGTTCAAATTCATTGTCTTGGCTTTCTATATGATTATTACACACCTCCCCTCAAATGATTTGCCAATCCCATTTGCCCTGAAATCAAGCGAAAAAATGACAACAGAAAGCTGACTACCAGTCATTTTGACATATCAGTTTATTTAATTTATGACAGTTTAATTGGGAAATATGTATTTTTTACTATATTGTTCGGAACCGAACAAGCAATGTAATGAAACCGCTCAATTCTTCGGGAAGTGAACGATGTTGAAATCAATTTATTCAATTGATAAATAGAACTATGAACAATTTGGCATTAAATATGTTAGATAAATAGCTTAGGATGGACCGGGGAAATCCATGATCTGAACCTTGCAAGTAGTGTTTGATGGGTATTCTGGCATCCACAATCGTAATGGGGAAAAGAAAAATCCGGGGTATGTATAAACCCTTTAGATACATACTATTCGTATTCATTATTTTCGTTGCCAGGTTGGTAACGAATGATCTTGCTATACCTGTTCATGCACAGAACCAGTTAAAAGACCTCACATTTGCAAATCCCAATCAAAGCCGGATCTCCTTTCAGTTCAAATTCATCAATAATCTGATCATCGTTCCGGTTATAATAAATGACTCGGACACACTGCATTTTATACTGGATACGGGTCTCAGTACATCCATCATGACTGAAATTTCCTGGGGCGACACCTTACTGCTGAACTATACAAGGCAGGTAAAACTGAACGGTCTTGGTCAGGGGGAACCGGTCGATGCTTTGCACTCCTATGGAAATAATTTCAACATTTCCGGAATCCAGGGAGTAAATCAGGACCTGTACATTCTGCTCCAGAATGTATTCAATTTATCGGCAATATTTGGCACCAAAGTGCATGGCCTGATCGGATACAATATGTTTAAAAACTTCATTGTTGAGATCAACTATGAACGAAAGGTGATTACCTTTCACAATCCTGATAGATACAAACCCTCCAGGTACTGGAAAAGAGGAACTACCCTTCCACTGATCATCCATCAGACAAAACCCTATGTATACGGAGTCCTTACGCTGAAGGACGGTACTGATGTTCCGGTAAAATTGCTCATGGATACAGGAGCCAGTCATGCCCTGTGGATGGATGTAGAGTCTGACAAGAACCTCACATTCCCACAAAAAACAACCGATGTTTTTCTGGGGAAAGGATTGAATGGCGACATTTTTGGGAAAATTGGCCGGATGCATCAATTCACCATCGGGGATTTTACCTTTGATCAACCCATTGTCGCCTTCCCCGACTCCCTGTCAGCAGGGGAGGCAATAGGCAGGGATAACCGAAACGGAAGTCTGGGATCCGAGATTCTCAGAAGGTTTCATGTAATCATAGATTATCCGAATAGCCAGATTACCCTCTTTCCAAATCATCAGTATCGATCACAATTCAAGCTGAACAGGAGTGGAATTGACATTGAAGCTCCATTACCCGGGCTGCCATACTATATTATTTCCAACATCCGGAAGGACTCACCGGCTGATAAAGCAGGATTGCGCAAAGGGGATGAAATCAAATACATCAATGGTAAGAATAGCCTGAATATGAATATCAACGAAATATACGAATTCTTCCAGAAAAAGGCCGGCTACAGGCTTAAACTGAATGTTACCAGAAAAGGATATCATTTTAATGTCGTTCTCTACCTCGATGATTTTATTTAATGCTTCCTTTCATCAGGATACTCCGAAAAAATAGCAATTATCCCATCAATACTATCCATGATGACATTACGGGGTAAAAACCCGGTCAATTATTTGTTAGTAGTTCCTATTCTGAATTTTGGGATAATAATTCAAATATTATTATCTTCAACAGGTCATTGTACCATCAAAGATCATCATTTATTCTTATGCATTAATGGATTAGAGAATATGATCAAGATCGTACGGGTACTTTTTACAGCGTTTTAATATCTTTAATTATGAGTGAACAGATACTAAAAGCCCTGATGCAACTTTTTGCAATCATTGCAAGACCAGCAAGCAATAAAAGCGACAGGAGAACGGTCGTTGAGTCTTTCCTTAACAGGCAACTGAATAAAGAACTGGTTGCAGAATACCTTACAGTTTTCGACGATTATTACAGCCTGCATCAGGAAAAACAGAAAGAAAAGAACAAACAGGTGCAAAGAATCTCTTCCAGCTCTGTTCGTGTCCTGAAGATATGCACTCAGATCAATGAAGAGTTAACGCAAACTCAAAAGGTTATTGTCCTGGTTCAGCTTCTTGAATTCTCCAAATCGGGAGGAGGAAAGGTGACAGACCAGGAACAGGAGTTTATTAAAACTGTTTCTGACACCTTCAATATCGAGGAAACAGAGTATAAATGGATACTCGCATTTGTCCTAAGCTCATTCGATAATATTCCCGAATACGAAGATCTGCTGATCATTGATAATCAGAAAGAGACGTCAGTCCCCACAACCAAACACATCTGTGTAGATACACTCCAGGGTCAAATATGGGTTTTTAATGTCTCCACGGCAAACATGTACCTGGTGAGGTATATTGGAAACAAGGAATTGTATATGAACAGCCAATTGCTTCATCAGGATAAGGTTTATGTGTTCAATGTCGGTGCTTCTATTCGTGACCCAAAAACAAAACCGATTTATTATAGCGATGTAATCTCGAAATTCAGACCGGAACTGCTGGAATCAAAAATCGTTTATGAAGTAAAAAATGTTGAGTACCGGTTCAAGGGAGGCAAGATTGGTTTACACGATATCTCTTTTGAAGAAGAATCGGGGCGTATGGTGGGTATTATGGGAGCAAGCGGTGCCGGAAAGTCTACCCTGCTCAATGTGCTTAACGGGTCCAATAAACCCTCAAAAGGTGAGGTACTGATCAATAGGGTGAATATACATACCGAAAAGGAAAAAATTGAAGGGGGGATCGGGCACGTATCACAGGATGATCTGCTGATTGAAGAACTAACCGTTTTCCAGAACCTCTACTATAACGCCAAGCTATGTTTCGATAATTATACTGAAGAAAAAATTGTTGAAACGGTCAATAAAACCTTGCATAACCTGGGTCTTTACGAAATTCGGGATATGGTTGTCGGAAGCCCGCTCAATAAAAAAATCAGTGGAGGCCAGAGAAAACGATTGAACATTGCTCTGGAATTGATTCGTGAACCGTCTGTTCTTTTTCTTGACGAACCCACATCGGGATTATCTTCAAGAGATTCCGAAAATATCCTCGACCTGTTGAAAGAACTTGCGCTGAAAGGTAAGCTGGTGTTTGTGGTGATCCATCAACCCTCATCCGATATTTTCAAGATGTTCGATAAACTGATCATCCTGGATACCGGTGGATGGTTGATCTATAACGGAGATCCCATCGAATCCATTATCTATTTCAAGTCCCGGATGCAACATGCCAACTGGAACGAAAGCGAGTGTCATGCCTGTGGAAATGTTACCCCGGAACAGATCTTCAA
>CAZTES010000206.1:0-5939 GCA_964612275.1 uncultured Rikenellaceae bacterium | reverse complement strand
CGTTTGCACCAGCTGTTTACATAGGGCATCATCACGGCAACCAGTGGGGTATTGTTCAGGAAGGCGGAAAAAGAGGCAACAATCAGCATCATCCGCCCCAGGAACCCCCTTTTGCTTCTTGCTCCCCTGAAAACCCGGTCAAAAAGGATTTCAATGACCTCCGTCCGCCGGATAACATCCCCCAGCAGGAGCAACATGATGATAACAGCAACCTGTTCATTGGCAAATCCTGTCAATATTTCTGCCGGTGTCAAAACACCGAATATACCAAGGATCACCACGGCTATTAGAAAGGTAAAGGAAGCTCCAAGCAGTTCAAAATAGAGAGAGACCAGAATAAAAACCAGACAAACGATGACCAGAATGAAATCGAAGCTAACCATAGAAACGGTTCATATCAGAGAGAAAAAAGAAAAGAATAAAATGGTTCTTTCAGCGGCTCTCTTTTCGTATGAATCAAAATTAACAAATATATTAATACTGAAGTCTTGATTTAAAAGGTAAAAATGTCATGAAATCGGCATGGTGTACTATGTATGCTTCAGTTGTTCTTTTTACCATATCTCCTTCTCCGGCATGGGCAGCAATGATATGACAGACGGCTGGTGGGACACCACACTGTTCTGCCAGTGAAACTCCGGAGAAAGGATGCCTCAGGTATTTGCCATAGGTTCCCTGCACCGCTTCACCCTGTTCATCCAGTTCATATTCCAGCAATTTCCCGACATCAGCCAGTATGGCGCCGGAGATCAGTACATTCATGTCCACCGGTAATTGATCTTTGAAGAACTCATTCATCGTTTCGCCACTCTTTTTGGCCAGGTGCACAACACACCGTTTGTGTGCCATAAAACTCACCTTCAGGTCAGGACCGCAGAGCAAGGTGAAGGGTATCCTGTCCAGGTCATTCGCGGACAGTACACTTTTCTCAAGTGCCAGTTCCCAGGTTTTTGCAGTTTTATTTCGAAGTTCTTCATCCTGGATCCATTCCAGTTCGGGCCATAATGTTAGGATTTCCTGGTTCATCGTACACGGTATTAATTGTAAGTTTCTTTGCTTTGTTTTTATTGGTGCACTGATTCATTCTTTCTGTTGCCACTCAAAGCCTTGCAATAATGGCATCCGTCATCTGTTGTGTTGATGCGGCTCCCTGCTGGATGACCTCCTTGCGTCCTGGCAATTTCATCATATCGTACGTACGGACTTTCCCTTCCAGCACAACCGAGGATACCGCTTTACGGATTCTTGCTGCTGTATTGTTCTCATCAAGAAAATCAAGCATCATGCATGCCGATTCGATCATGGCAATCGGGTTCACGATGGAAACATCAAAACCGGCATATTTCGGTGCCGAGCCATGGGTTGGTTCAAAAACGGCTATCCCATCCTGTGAAAATTGAGCGCTACAGGCAAATCCCAGTCCGCCAATTAATCCGGCAAAACCATCGGAAACGATATCTCCAAACATATTCCCGGCAACGATCACCCCGTAAATTTCCGGATTCTTTGTCAGCCACATCATCTGGGCATCAATATTAGTATTCCATAGTTCAATATCCGGGTATTCATTTTTCCGGAGCTCTTTTGCCATGCGAAACATCATACCGGAAGTCTCACGGATAACATTGGGTTTCTCACAAACTGTAACCGATTTGTAGCCCTTTTTGCGGGCATGATCAAAAGCCGCTCGTAAAATTCTTTCCGTTGCTTTTTTGGTAAAGATCCGGGTTGAAACGGATAGTTCATCTGCCGGAATATCTCCAAAGTTTTTCATGAACTTTGGGTGTGTCATCAGTGCATCATACACCTGTTCCGGCGGATCTGTCCATTCCACTCCGCAATACAGGCCTTCCGTATTCTGGCGAAAGATCGCAACATCCACCACGGGTTCTTCAAGGGTTCCATCGGGTGCTCTCCGGACAAAATTCAGGGGATTACCAGGATAGGTCCGGCATGGCCTGAGGCATATATCCAGGTTGAAATGCTGCCTCAGCCCAACAATCGGGCTGGAATAGATGAATCCCCGGCCCTTAAGCTCAGGATTTAGTTCAGCTGCTGCTTCATCTTTTGGTTTGGAGGTGATTGCACCGAAGAGGGCAATTTTATGTTTTGCCAGCAGGTCAATGGTGCGTTGTGGCAACGGATTGCCCTCCGATCTCCAAAACTCCCAACCGATATCACCATAAACATAATTGGCATTAAATTTCGCTGCTTCCAGAACACGGATTGCCCCGGATAGCACCATATTCCCAATGCCATCTCCCGGTAATGCAACTATAGTATGGTCAGTCATTTTTTCTCAATAATCAGGTAAAGTTAAAAAATCAGGTAAATATTGTGATTTTTTATATGCTTTACAAAAAGAAAAATAGTTTGGATCACTCTCTATCTTTTTTTCTATTTTTGTGAGATCAGTAACCTCTATTCAGCATGCATGTCCTGGAAAAATTAAAACCCGCAACAGTATGGTCTCGTTTTGAAGAGATCTGTACCATTCCCCGTCCATCGAAGAAGGAAGGGAAAATATCGGAGTTCATACTGCAATTTGGCAGGAGCCATAATCTGGAAACCCTTCGCGATGAGGTTGGAAACATCCTGATCAGAAAACCCGCCTCAAAGGAAAAAGAGAACCTGAAATCCATCGTGCTTCAAAGTCATATGGACATGGTTTGTGAAAAAAATTCGGACACCCGGCATGATTTCGATCATGACCCGATCATTCCGGTCATCGATGGCGAATGGGTTCGGGCAGAAGGAACCACGCTGGGCGCTGATGATGGGATTGGTATCGCCACGCAGCTGGCGATACTTGAGAGCAGTGAAATCGCCCACGGTCCGCTCGAATGCCTCTTCACCGTGGATGAAGAGAGTGGAATGACCGGGGCGCATGGGATCGATCCGGACCTTATTCACAGCAGCATACTGATCAACCTCGACTCGGAAGATGAAGGTGAGCTGTTTATCGGATGTGCCGGAGGGATTGATACACTGGCAACATTCCGTTACAAAGAAGCAAAAGTCCCCTCCCGCTCCGTGGCTTTTAAAATCAGCGTAAAGGGCCTCAAAGGAGGACATTCGGGAGATGAAATTGATAAAGGACTGGGCAATTCAAACAAGATTCTTACCCGGATCCTGTGGCATGCCCGGCAGCTTTACAAAAGCAGGCTCAATACCTTTGATGGTGGGAACCTGCGAAATGCAATACCCAGGGAAGCATTTGCTGTCATAACCATGAAAGAGCAGTATGCATCAGAATTTGAACGATCGGTCCGGGACCTGATCGACGATATCCTATCGGAATACGCACGGGTTGATCCGGCATTGTCGATAACCATCGAGAATACCCCCCTGCCAGCCTGTGTCATCAAACCCGCTACCCAGCAAAAATTACTGCAATCGTTGTATGCCTGTCCGCATGGAGTGATCGCTTACAGCCAGGATATTCCGGAACTTGTTGAAACATCCACCAACCTGGCATCGGTTAAATTTATTGAGGATAATCAGATCCAGGTGACTACCAGCCAGAGAAGTTCAGTTGAATCAGCAAAAGAAGATGCATCGGAACAGCTGGCCAATCTTTTCCGTCTTGCAGGAGCAAGAGTCGTTCAATCGGGGAGATATCCGGGTTGGAAACCGGATACCAATTCCGAAATACTGCAGATCACCGAAAAATCGTATGAAAAGCTGTTTGGTGAAAAACCGGTGGTAAGAGCCATTCACGCAGGCCTGGAATGTGGCTTGTTTCTTCAGAAATATCCCTCACTGGATATGATCTCTTTTGGGCCTACCATTAAAGGAGCTCATTCTCCAGATGAAAAAATCAATATCCCTACGACGCAAAAGTTCTGGGATCTCCTGCTCGACATCATCGCCAGTATCCCCAGGAAGTGATCCATGCGCTGATTGCCCCGTGTAAGAACCAAACCATGACTATCCAGGAATATTCACTCAAACAAGCTCCTCGAAATCGTCTTTGGCAGCACCACATACCGGACACGACCAGTCATTGGGTATCTCTTCAAAAGGGGTGCCGGGCGCTATGCCTCCATCCGGATCACCCACCTCAGGATCGTAAATGAATCCACATACCGTACATTTGTACTTCTTCATGAAAAAAATTTTTTGAAAAATACAAAATATATCCGTACCAAATTAACCTTGTTATACTGAAAAAGATAAATCCTCTAATTAATGAGAATCAGAAGTTAGAAATGATTATTTTAGCAAAAATTTTACCTTTTGTTCACTTTGAAGTAAAACAGATATGTTTCGATTGAGCGTAATAGTGATGCTTCTGGTAGCTTTTCTTACTTCATGTTCAAAAGAAGAGGGTGAAGGAGGAACATCAGTCATTACAGGGAAAGTATACGTGCAGTTATATGATGATTCGGGCACCTATATCATTAATGAATACTATGCCCCTGAAGAAGATGTCTATATTATTTATGGAAACGATGAGATCTATAGTGACCGGTTCAGAACCAACTATGATGGCGCATATTGGTTTCAATACCTGAGGGAGGGAAATTATACCGTTTTTGCCTATTCTGAGGATCTCACCGGCGCAGTTCCATCGGGTGTTGTGGCAGTGAAAAAAAATGTTAAAATTACGAATAGCGATCAACTTGTGGAGGTTGATGATATCATTATACAGAAAAAGGATTAACTTCCGTCGTACCCGACATAAGATATTCTTTCCTGGATTACCATCACCCATATAACGATTTAAACCATTTGATTGTAATATAATCTTTTAAGATTTTTGGACCAAATTGAAAACATATTACCGGCATTTGATCCCATCTCACTGGAAGAGATGGACAGCGTTAAGCTGATGAACAGGACAGACACGAAATTTGTCTATACAGTGGAACAGTTGCCGGCAATACTGCAGGATGCCACAAAACATTACCGGATTTTGGATATTGATGGCAGAAGGCTTTTCCTTTATGAGACGCTCTATCTGGATACGTTCGATAATCAAATGTACCTTGACCACCATAATGGAAAATTGAACCGGTACAAGGTCAGGTTTCGCAATTACGTCGATTCCAATAAAATCTTTCTGGAAATTAAATTCAAAACAAATACAGGAAGGACAATAAAAAAGAGGATCAAACGGAAAGAGATCGATAAACTGGACTCGAAGAAAGCGAAAATTTACGTGGAGAAAAATTCACCCTATCTTTATGAAACACTCGAACCAAAAATGTGGAACAAATTCTGGAGGCTTACCCTGGTTCACAAATCAGTAACCGAGCGAATAACTGTTGATGTGAATTTGAGTTACTTCAACCAGTCCGAGGAAAAAAATATGTCATTTATCTCCATTGCCGAAGTAAAACAGGACAGATCCGGCGAACCTTCGGATTTTATCCGGATCCTGCAATCCCGAAAGATCTTCCCTACTGCTTTCAGTAAATATTGCTTTGGCAGGAATCTCCTAAACAGAGATTTGAAACATAACCGATTTAAAACCAGATTGCTAACATTAAATAAACTTCACCATGATAACAGACTTATTCATCTTGTTGGCTGATACCACCCGGTTGTTCGGTATCAAACTGATCAATATCCAGGACTTCTTTGAGCTATTGATCCGGTTTATCTTCAATATTCTGGTGGTGCTTGTCATTGTCCGCTATATGTACTATCCCATAGCCAAACGGAAAGATTACTTCTTTACCTACCTGATGGTAAGTGCCATTGTATTCCTGCTCTCCTTTGCATTGTTGAATGTTGAGACGATTTCCATTGGTGTGGGATTGGGACTGTTTGCCCTGTTCGGGATCCTCCGGTTCCGTACCAGCCAGATCCCGATGAAGGAGATGTCCTATCTCTTTATGGTCATTGCCATTTCCGTGATCAATGCCATGGTAACCAAAAAAACAAGCTATGCTGAACTTTTCCTGATCAATTTTGTCCTGCTCATCGTTACC
>CAZTES010000205.1:0-5980 GCA_964612275.1 uncultured Rikenellaceae bacterium | reverse complement strand
AACCGCATTCTGCTTCAGACCGAAAAGATGCAGCAGGTGGGTATGCGGGAAGAGATCGATGTGGATAAGATCTCGGTCTCTGTATCCATGCTGGAAAATAACCAGCAATCAACTGACTTGAATACCGAATTGAACTATAACCTCCTGCGTTTTCAGCTTGGCATCGATCCCGATACCCCCTTGAAACTGACCAGCAGCCTGGAGGAGATCCTGGCAAGGTACAGCAGTGATATACTGCTGAACCAGGATTTCGTTCTCGAAAACCACATTGATTATCGGATACTCAAAACCCAGGAACAGGTAGCCAAAAAGAAACTTCAGGTGGAAAAATCTGCCTATTTGCCAACCCTTTCCGGTTTTTACTCCTATTCACGGATGGGCATGGACAACGATCTGAATTTCGATTCCTGGTATCCTACTTCTATGATCGGGTTACAACTC
This sequence comes from uncultured Rikenellaceae bacterium, assembly GCA_964612275.1. Taxonomy (GTDB): domain Bacteria; phylum Bacteroidota; class Bacteroidia; order Bacteroidales; family VadinHA17. The sequence goes on along the minus strand of CAZTES010000205.1, from coordinate 5,539 downwards.
GACCTGCCAATCTTCAACAGCGGAATAAAATACCAGAAAATTAAAAAAGCCCAAATTGGAATTGAAATGGCACGGACCAATACGGCAATGGTATCCGATCAGCTAAGATTGACCGAGAAACAGCTACGTAGCAACCTGCGTATCGCAAAAGATAAATTCCATAGCCAGAGTGAAAACATTGAGGTAGCGGAACGGATTGTCGAAAATACACAGAAAAAATATGAACAGGGTATGGCTTCCGTTTTCGACCTGATACAAGCAAACAACGATTACCTGATGGCAGAGGGAGATTACCTGAATGCCCTATTGGAGTTGCTTACGGCACAAATGGAACTGGATGTCTTATTAAACATTAATTAAAAAAAACCAAATAATATGAACAGAAACCGTAACTTAATTTTTGCTCTTGTGATTCCCGCCAGTATTTTACTAACCGGTTGCAACCAGAGCGCGGATACCAAAAGCAAGGAAGAGAGTACCGGCACATCTTCGGAACGGATTCAACCGGTAAGGGTCATGAAGATCGATTATGCGGAAATAGCGCGGGAAGAAGAGCTCACGGCAACCATACAACCATTTGAGGAAACCAATCTTGCTCCTGCTTTGCCGGGAAGAATCCGGTCCATCAATGTCGATGTCAATGATCGTGTCAGGGAAGGTGAGGTGCTTGTAGAAATGGACCGCACCCAGTATAACCAGACCAAGGTTCAGTATCAAACCCTGAAAAAAGATCTGGCGCGGATGGATACGCTCCTGCAGTATGGTTCAATAACCCGGCAGGTATATGACCAGCAGAAATCGGCAGTGGAAATGCAGGAGGTGATCTTAGCCAACCTCGAGGAAAATACCCGGTTAAAAGCTCCCTATTCAGGAATTATCACCGGGAAGTACTATAATGAAGGAGAACTCTTCTCTCCCACACCCAACACTCCTTCCGGGAAACCAGCCATTATTGCCCTGATGCAGATGGACCGGCTAAAGGTTTATGTCAACCTTCCTGAAGAATACCTTCCCCACATAACCAGGGGACTTACAGCCATACTCAAAACGGATGTATATCCGAACAAGGAATTCCCGGGTAAAGTGTTCAGGATCTATCCCACTATCGATGCAACAACAAAAACTTTCCAGGTGGAGATACACATCCCAAACCAGGAGGAGTCGTTGCGCCCGGGAATGTTCGCCCGTGTCAATCTCATTCTCGGGAAAAGAAATGCCCTTGTGGTGCCGGCTATTACCGTGATGCAGCAAGCTGGTACAAATGAAAAATATATATTCATCAATAAAAACGGTGTGGCACAAAAAGTCTTTGTACGGATCGGAGAACGGTTTGATGAACAGCTTGAGATCATTTCAGACCAGATCAAGGGAGGGGAAGAATTGATCTTTGCCGGGCAGAACCGGCTGGAAAACCAGGATTCATTGAGAATTGTTACCCAATAAACGCAGAGCATCTATTTTCAATTTTCTAATACAAGAACAATATGAGCATCTACGGCAGTGCAGTACGCAAACCCATCACCACGATCATGATCTTTCTCGCCCTGATCGTCTTAGGCTTTTATTCACTGTTTCGATTACCCATTGATTTTTATCCCGAGCTGGAATTTCCTGCTATTTCAGTCTTCGCTATTTATAACGGGGCCAGCGCTGCAGATATTGAAACCACCGTGAGCGATGTGATTGAAGACAACCTGAATACTGTAAGTAATCTGAAAGAGATCTATTCAACCTCCAGGGACAACATGTCGATCGTAACCTGCGAGTTTGAATGGGGCACTAACCTGGATGAAGCAGCCAATGAGATCCGCGATGCCCTGAGCCTGGCCGAGCAAGTGTTACCGGAAGAGGTGGAAAAACCATCCCTCTTTAAATTCAGTTCCAACCTGATGCCCATCATGGTCTATGCCGTTACTGCTGAGGAAAACTACGCAGCTCTTGAAAAAATCATTGATGAAAAGATCGTTAATCCGCTGAACCGGATTGAGGGCATCGGGGCTGTCGGAATGTTTGGTACTCCCGGAAGGGAAATCCAGGTTAATATCGATCCCCGGAAATTGGAAGCTTACGGCCTTACCGTCGAACAAATCGCCGGCATTCTGAACGCAGAAAACATGAATTTGCCGGCTGGCCATATAGAAATGGGAATGCTCGATTATCCCATTCGAATCCAGGGTGAATTTACCCGGAGTGATATGGTCCGCGATATTGTCCTGGCCAACATGCAGGGGCGGACTATTTACCTGAGTGACGTGGCTAACGTCAAAGATACACTCCGGGATATGACCCTGGATGAAAAAATAAATGGCAAAACTGGTTTGCGAATCATTGTCCAGAAACAATCCGGTGCAAATACCATTGAAATCGCCAGAAAGGTAAAAAAACAACTGCCCGCCTTGCAGGAAACACTCCCACCGGATGTTACCATCGAACCCATCTTTGACACATCAGATTTCATCATTGATTCAATCCAGAACCTCTCCAAAACCCTTCTTTTTGCCCTGATCTTCGTAACCCTGGTTGTTCTCTTTTTCCTCGGTAGGTGGAGAGCTACTTTTATCGTAGTGCTGACAATCCCGATAGCCCTGATCGTTGCATTCATATACCTGTTCTTTACGGGCAATTCCATCAATGTTATTTCCCTCTCTTCCCTCTCCATTGCGATAGGTATGGTGGTTGATGATGCTATCGTGGTGCTCGAAAATATTACAAAACACATCGAACGGGGAAGCAGCCCAAGAGAGGCTGCAATTTATGCCACAAATGAGGTTTGGCTGGCCGTGATCGTAACTACCCTTACCGTTGTGGCGGTATTTATGCCAATGACCCTCGCCAGTGGAATGACCGGCGAATTGTTTGGCCAACTGGGATGGGTGGTATCCATCACAGTCGTTTCATCTACGTTAGCAGCCATCAGCCTGACACCCATGCTTACCTCAAAATTGCTGAAACTCAGGAAACCCAGGGAAAAGACTTCCCGGTTAAGCTACGATAGAACCATCCACCGGTTCCTGCAAGCTTTCGAGCGATTCTATGAAAGAACACTCTCCTGGACACTCCGGCATAAAGCCATCGTTATCGTCAGCTCACTCCTGGTCTTTTTGGGATCGTTCGCACTGATAAAAGTGATCGGGACCGAATTTATGCCGGAAGCAGATCAGGGAACCCTTTCCGTTACTGTCGAACTCCAGACAGGAATACGGGTCGATGAAAGCATCCGCATTGCAAGAATGACTGATGAATTCATTTTTGAAAATCTTCCGGAAGTGGACATTATGAGCACATCAACCGGAGCCGATGACCGGGGTGGGATCTTTGCCATCTTTATGGAATCGGGGACCCATATCATCAATTTCTCTATGGGTCTGACATCCATGGAACAACGCACCCGAACAGTCTGGGAGCTTGCTGAAATCCTGCGCCAATACCTGGATAAAATACCAGAGATTATCAACTATACGGTCACACCGAATGGCGGTATGGGATCAATGGCTACCAATAACATTACAGTTGAGATCTACGGGTATGATTTTGAGGAAACCAATATGATTGCTGATTCCCTTGCGGCCAAAATCGCCCTGTTACAAGGGGCAAGAGACATTACTGTAAGCCGCAAACCATCCAAACCGGAATTTCAGATCATCCCCGACCGGGAAAGAATGGCGCAATATGGACTGAATACCTATACCCTGGCCAGCTCCGTAAGAAACCGGGTGTCGGGAGCCCTGATGAGTAAATACCGCGAACGCGGAAATGAATACGACATCGTGGTCCGATTTACCGAAGATTACAGGAATTCTCTTTCGGATTTGGAGAATATTATCCTGACTGATCCACGGGGCAATAAAATCCGGTTAGAGGATATTGCCGATATCGATGAATACTGGTCTCCACCAAACATCGACCACAAACGGCGACAACGGATCGTTACCGTATCCGTAACTCCATACAAGGTGTCCCTGAATAAAATTGCTGCGGAGATTCAGCAGACAATCGATGCAACGGATATTCCTCCCGATGTTTTGATCGAAACGGGAGGAGCTATCGAAGATATGCAGGAATCCATGATGGATCTGGGTATGCTGCTCATCGTGGGACTGATTCTTGTTTATATCGTTATGGCCGCACAGTTCGAATCGCTGAAAATGCCCCTTATTATCATGTTCTCCATACCGTTTGCCTTCTCAGGTGTTATGATCGCCCTGTTTCTTACAAACACCACCCTGAGCACAATTTCCATGGTTGGAGGCGTAATGCTTGTGGGTATCGTGGTTAAAAATGCCATTGTACTGGTTGATTATATTAACCTGATGCGAGACAGGGGATTTGAACTGAAGGAGGCGATCATCCTCTCCGGAAGATCCAGGCTGAGACCGGTCCTGATGACTACCCTGACCACCATCCTGGGCATGTTACCCCTCGCGCTAAGCCGTGGGGAAGGATCCGAAATCTGGAGCCCGATGGGCATTTCAGTAATCGGTGGACTGATCTTTTCCACAATGGTTACACTCATCCTGGTCCCCGTAGTTTATCAGTTGTTTATGCGGAAAAGCGAGCGCAAAAAAAGTGAAAACGACTATGCATACCTGAATCCCTGATCACGAATATCGGAACGATCAAAAAAACAACCAGAAATTATGAAAGCAGTCTTTATTGTTTACAACCAAGCCCATACGGAAAAAATTGAATATGTACTTGACCAGCTCGGAATAAGGGGGTTTACACGATGGGAAAACCTGTTGGGACAGGGAAGTGACACGGGCGATCCCCACATGAATACCCATACCTGGCCTGAACAAAATTGTGCATCCTTTACCGTCGTGAACGATGAAAAAGTAAATGACCTGCTGGATAAGATCCGTAAAATTGATGAAATCAATCGAAATGTCGGTATCCGGGCATTCGTCTGGGATATTGTTACTATCTATTAAACGTGCAGAATTCCAGCAAATGTTACCCCTTTTTAACAATAAAATGTAAATTTGTATACCACGAAGGGAAATTCCCTGATAAATAGAAACAGAAGCTTTATCATCCAGGATCATGCCACAAATCTCAACCAAGGGTATGCAGATGCCCGCCTCACCCATCCGGAAACTTGTCCCCTTTGCAGAAGAAGCAAAAAGAAAAGGGAGAAAAGTGTACCATCTCAATATCGGTCAACCCGATATACCAACCCCCGAAGTGGCTATCAATGCCATTCGGAATATTGACCTGAAAGTCATTGCATACAGCCATTCCGCAGGGAATGAATCCTATCGGAGAAAACTTGCCGGATACTATCAAGGGATAGGCATCCGGATCGACCATACCAATCTGCTGATCACAACCGGAGGATCGGAAGCCATTCTTTTCTCTATGATGACCTGCTTCAACCCGGGTGAGGAGATCATCATCTCAGAACCATTCTATGCTAACTATAATGGATTTGCAACCGCCGCGGGAGTGGTCGCTAAACCCATTACCGCTGCCATCGCGAATGGATTTGCCCTTCCCCCGATTGAGGAGTTTGAAAAACTGATCGGACCCAAAACCAAAG
>CAZTES010000204.1:0-6018 GCA_964612275.1 uncultured Rikenellaceae bacterium | reverse complement strand
AAGATTTCTCCAAAACTACTCCTTACTTCGTAGTTTTGATCGAAATGACACCTCGTTTGTCCTCAAAGAAAATAGAATTACAACCGAATGCCAATGAATTACAGCGATTCACCACCAGGTGAAGAGCGAATTACTATTAAATCACCTGCCCCTCTTTCCCACCTGCTCCAACCAAAAATAACCTGCCAAACCCCTCCATCCCTACCAAATGAAACATACGTGTCAAACACCGGGACATTTGTGTTAGATATAGCCCCTTCCTGCATTGTACCTTTACTTTTGAATGCCAGGGTCTTATTCAGGGCGGCAGACCTGGTAAATTCTTTTCATAGGGAAACAGGAGCCGGGCAGTGAATTCAACTGCCTGGCTCCTTTGAAAACCATCCGGTAATAATAAATGACTGTTCGGAACCGGTGAATATATACGGATTACAGGATTATGTGACAAAAAAAGTCAGGAAAAACTTGACATTCAGGATTTTAGGTTGTATTTTTATATTAAACAACCCAATTATCTGTATGACAAACTCATTAAGATACTAAACTAAATCTTATGGTTATGAATCAAAACAACAATCAAAAAACAGGTCGCCTTGTTGTTGAAAGAAATGTGAGTGTTGAAGAGAAGAATCTTGAACAATTAAAAGAAATTCTTAAACTAAATCTTGGCCAGCACCTAAACGAACAACAAAAAGATGCAATTAGAGAACTGCTTAATCAAACAGTAAGTTATCATAAATTAACAGATTCTATATTTGCTATTATTGTTGAAGCTGCTCAGAAAGGAATAATCAACCAACCCTCTAACCGTTGGAAAGCTGTGGAAGATGTGACTCCTCCTCCGGAATAGGATGAAGATTAGTTATTTTATCGGATTAATTTAGGATAGGACAAATCACATCCCAATCCAGGGTCGGATTAATCTCTTGATCCATCAGTAAGGTATTATGGAAATAAATACCTATGCAGAATAGAATTACCTCGGGAGCAGGTATAAGCAGTAAGGTGTATGAGGGCCAAACTTCAACATTGGATATTTTGCTCATTCCACCAATAACAAATCCCATTTTCACGAAGGATTTCGAGCAGTTTATGCCGCTTGGTTTGCTCTCTCTCTCTTCAAACCTGCGTAATAATAAATTTAGCGGTATAATTTACCAACCACAAAGGCGTGCATTCAAAAAAGAAGAATTATTGGCAATAGCAAAAGAGATCCTCCATTATTCACCGCGAATAGTAGGGTTTTCGACATGGTGTTCAACTTTCCCGACAACCCTTGCTATAGCCAAAGCCCTTAAGTCGCTTGATCCTGAAATAACTATTTTGTTTGGAGGTCCTCATGCATCACTGTTGCATCGGGATGTGCTGAAAAAATTTCTTTTTGTGGATTTTGTTCTCCGGGGAGAATCAGACCGGTCATTGATTATATTGCTTGATGTTTATCTGATAGGAAAATATGGAGGTAAATTAGAGAAGGTTCCGGGTTTGACCTTCCGGTCTGGAGGTAGAATCATCTCTAATGATGATGCTCCTTTAGTAAAGGATTTAGATGATCTGCCTATTCCAGCTTATGATACGATATCTTTGCCAAAGCACATTAAACTTGATGTTGGTCGTGGTTGCCCGTTCCGTTGCACCTTTTGCTCAACTTCTGATTTTTTTTCCAAAAAATACAGGGTCAAATCAGCGGAGCGGATCATAGAGGAAATGAATTATTGTTATGACCTGGAAAGGGTCAGTAACTTTGGTCTCGCTCATGATATGTTTCCATTGCAAGAATTATATATTCTTGATTTCTGCAAAAAACTAGTACATCACAATAGAGAGAAAAAACTCTCCTTTAGTTGGACTTGCTCAGCAAGGACGGATTGCCTGACAGAGAAAATGTTGCATGCCATGAAACAGTCCGGATGTACCGATATTTTTGTGGGTGTTGAAACAGGCTCTCCGCGAATGCAGGGGGTGATTAAAAAGAACCTTGACCTGACCTATACAAAAAAAATCATTAAGAAAGGCATTGCGCTGGGTATACGGATGACTGTTTCATTCATGGCAGGTTTCCCTTCAGAAACCAGGCACGACCTTGAGAAGACATTGAAATATGTACTTGAGGTTGCGGCTTCCGGGGCAAAAGTACAGATGAGTTTGCTGTCAGTTTTACCGGGTACTCCATTATACAAAAAGAATAAAAAGAAGCTGAAATACGACGGGTATTTCTCCGATTTCTCCCATTCGATCTTTGGACAGGAAGAACTGAATATGATTGAGGGAGACTGTGATCTTTTCAGCTCTTTTTATTATCTACCTGTACCTGGAATCAACAGGGAAACCTTTATCATGGTTAGTGAACTGGTAAATCAAATCCGTATTTTCCCGAAAACATTAGCATTGATCTGGAACGAGATAAAAGATGACCTTTCAAAATTAGAACTGCTTGATCACATTGAATGCAGAATGGTTCAACAAAAAAAACGGGATAAAAAAGAATATTGTGAACTTACCTTTCTTATTGAATATCTTCAGGAAATCTTGCCAAACATACAATTAGATGGGAAATCTCAATTGGTCCAGGATGTTTTTTTATTTGAATCATCCAAATACTTGATTCTAAGAAATTTTACCAGAAAACAACTAATTGAACCAAGACAAAAATTTAGAAAAGACAAGCCGATAAGCCAGGAAAGTGCTGTTTATTTAAATCCACTTCCTTTCTGGACGATCATCAAAACCAGCTTTTTTATTTCACAGATACTAAATCTTCTTCCCGGTAAGGAAATTTTAATTTCAGAACTTGATAAGGGTAAATACCGCTACCTTTTAGTAGCCAATGCTGAAAACAATGTAAAATGGTTCCCGATCAGGAAAAAACATGTAGAATTTTTGGATTATATTGCGAAAATGAAGAGTATTAAATTATTTGAAATGGAACAGCTTTACACAACCTTTCGTTTACCGGCAAAATGGTTAAAGGAGCTAATCGACCTTGAGGTTATCAAAATAGTATAAAGACAATATAAATTTTTAATATTTATAATGAAGCATATCGTATATATAAAATTGCTTTGTTTAGTTATTACTCTAGTTTCAAAACCAGTTCTTTCTATTTCTATTCCTGTAGTAAGTGGTTCTTTACCCAAAGATCTATTTGTTAGCCAATCCGATACGATCAATGTAATTGAATATTGTGCTCAGGCATATAATCTCAGATTTTCGAATACTAAAAAGGCTCTGCAGTTAGCAAACAGGGCATTGACAATAGCTGATTCCCTCAATGATACGGAGAGTATTGCACGCTCTTATAATGTGTTGGGTATCGTTCACAGTAAAATTCCAGATTATGTTAAGGCTCTTGAATATTATAAAATGAGCCTTGAGTTGTATGAAGGTATAGGGGACAAAAAAGGTATAGCTACAGCATTAACAAGTATTGGGAATATTTATAATGAAATGAATCAACTTCCTGAAGCATTGGGCTATTATGAAAGGAGTCTGAAAATTCACAAGAAGGATAAATCACTCGATCTTGAGGCAAGGATCACAGGAAATATCGGGACAATTTACGAAGGAATGGGAGATCTTGATGTTGCTTTAGAGTGGTATGATAAAAGTAGACTTATTTACAGAGAATTAAATGACACTGCCAGCTTGATTACAGCTTATTTGAATATGGGTAGCGTGTATTGTCTTATGAATGAACTGGATAAAGCAGAAGAGTACTTTTTCAGATGTGCCGAATTGAACAAGGAAAAGGATAGAAATTTTATAGAGACCAACATTCATATTGGCAAGCTCTACAATTTAAAAGGAAATCATCATGATGCTGTCATCTACCTGACGAATGCACTCTTTGAAGCTGAAAAAATTGACAACTTGGAGCTAATATTAGAGACATCTGAGTCGCTATATGAGGCGTATGATAATCTGCAACAAACCGATAGCAGTATGAAATATAAGATCATGTATTTGCAGGCCGACTCAGCGATTGAAAAGGAAGGAGTGGAGAGGGAGTTAAGAATATTATCTGCTGAGCGAACAATTGACCTTGCAAAGCAAAGATCCAGACTAAAAAATATTTTATTTGGTTTTTTTATTTTAGCCTTTGGGACAATATTTCTACTTCTTTATCGAAATTACAGAATAAATCAAAAAGCCAACCGGTTACTGGCTGAGATGGATGAGATGAAATCGCGACTCTTTTCCAACATCTCCCATGAATTCCGCACCCCGCTTACCCTGATCCTCGGACCGCTGGAAGAGATGATGGAGCTGGAAAAGGAGAAGAAAACCAGCAAAAAAACCGTCCAGATGATGCAGCGGAACGCGAATCGGTTGCTCGACCTGGTAAACCAGATGCTCGACCTCTCCAAGGTGGATGCCGGCAGCATGAAACTGGAACTGGTGGAGGAGGATATTGTGAAGGCAGTCCGGGTGAACATGCTCTCCTTTGCCTCCCTGGCAGAGAAGAAGAGAATCATGTTCTCCTATCAGCTTCCCGACAAAAGGTTGATTACCTGGTTCGATCCGGATAAACTGGAAAAAATTCTGAATAACCTGATATCCAATGCATTTAAATTCACACCCGAAGGGGGAACGGTGAAAGTCGAAGTCCGGTTGGATCAAACGGGTACAGTTCCATCAAAACCTGGCCATCTTTTGATCACGGTTGAGGATTCGGGAAAAGGGATCCCGGAGAATCAGCTGGAAAAGATCTTCGACCGCTTCCACCAGGTGGAAGAAGCCAAAGAATTTGAAACCATGGGTACCGGGATCGGTCTTGCCCTGACCAAAGAGCTGGTGGAGGTAATGCACGGGAAAATAACGGTGGAAAGCCAGGCCGGGAAGGGAACGACGTTCAGTCTCGATATTCCCCTTGGAAAAGACCACCTCAAAGAGTCGGAATATCTGATCCGGGAGCCCGCTAAAGCAGAACGTGAACGGAAACCGGAGGAACCCGGAGCAATGGCTGAGGGTGAGGAATGTGTAGAAGAAGTTTACAGCGATGAGGAGAGTGCACTGGGACAACCAATCGTCCTTACGGTCGAAGACCACGTTGAGATCCGGACCCATATCCGGGAACACCTGGAGGATAACTTCCGTGTCCTGGAGGCTGGCAACGGGAAAACAGGTCTGGAGATCGCCATCGAAAATGTACCCGACCTGATCATTACCGACCTGATGATGCCTGAAATGGACGGGGTGGAACTTTGCAAACGGCTTAAGACCGATGAACGGACCAGCCATATCCCGGTGATCATGCTCACGGCCAAAGCCAGCGTAGAGGATCGGCTGGAGGGACTGGAGACCGGGGCGGATGCTTACCTCACCAAACCATTCAACATCAAGGAGCTTCGGTTAAGAGTTACAAAGCTTATCGAACAGCGAAAGAAGCTCAGAGAGCGTTTCAGTAAGGAAATTACCCTCGAACCAAAAGATATCGCCGTTACTTCAGCCGATGAACGATTCCTGCAAAAAGCCATGGCTTGCGTCGAGGAACACATGGGTGACAGCGACTTTGATGTGGGACAATTCCAGGAGGAGATGCTGATGAGCCGTATGCAGCTGTTTCGCAAACTGAAAGCACTGACCAACCATACGCCCAGTGAGTTTATCCGCAACCTTCGTCTCAAACGGGCAGCTAAACTGATTGAAAAAGAATTCGGTAACATGGCAGAAGTCTGCTACGAGGTGGGATTCAATAATCTTTCCTACTTCGCCAAATGCTTTAAAGAGCTGTTTAAGGTCCTGCCATCTGAATATGGGAAGAGTAGTGAGAGGTGAGTTCCACCTTCTCCGCCAAATGGTGGATACGGCGGACAAGTTGTGAGAAGTGAGAAGGATGAACTTCGTCTGACCACTAAGCGCTGGATTGTGGGGTAGGAAGTTGGTCTGACGAATAAAGGCAAAGAGAGAAAGAAAAAGTGACTGAGAGAAATGAGAAATGAGAAGTGAGAAGTGAGAGGTGGGTTGAGATATGAATGCAGAGAGTTTAGAAGATTGAGAAAAGAGAATTTCGAACAC
>CAZTES010000203.1:0-6037 GCA_964612275.1 uncultured Rikenellaceae bacterium | reverse complement strand
GTGTTCGCCATTTCCAGCGGCTCGAATATCCTCTCTTTGCAGAATGCAGGGAATTACTTTCCCGATACGGTTGCCACGATTTCCGCAAGCAGCGTAAAACCGCTATTGCAATAGAGGTATTCGGAACCCGGTTCAAAATTCAGATCCTCCTGGTGTTCCAGCATACGGATGATCTGTGATTTGGTGATCACATCATCCAGCCGCCAGCCTGCCATGGCAAGCAGTTCCCACTGATCACGCATACCACTGGTATGCGTTGCCAGGTGCCGGATGGTGATGGTTTGGTCAAACTCAGGAATGTCTGGCAGGTGCTTCCGGATGTCATCGTCCAGTGACAACCTCCCCTCCTGTTCAAGGAGCAGGATGGCAAAGGTCGTAAACTGCTTCGATACCGAAGCGACATGAAACGGTGTTTCACGGGTTACAGGAATCTCATATTCCAGGTTAGCAAGACCCCGTTCGGTGGTATAAAAAACCTTGCTGTCCCTGACAATGGCTACAGCACATCCCGGACCATCCTCCGGTACCTGCCCGGCAATGATGCTGTCAACTTTTGCCTGGTAGTCCTCTTTCCCTTTTCCCGGGAAGAGACAGGAGGTCAATGCAATCAGGCAGATAAATGGAACAATTTTTGAAGTGTGGCTCATCTTTCTTGGATGTTTATTTGAACTTATTGGGAAATGATCTGTTTATTCAGTGAAAGATAATAAAATCGTAGCTTTTACAATAACAGAACAAAAGTAGTATTATACTTAAATATAATTTTTGACAAGGCCATCGGCCTTGGATTATTTTAGTACAAAGAGTTTCGAGATCATTCAACTCTATCGGAATTGGATAATTGTTGAATCAATTTTTTAGAAATGTATGCCTGTGATAACCTCAGAATGGGAAACAATTAACGCAAGAGATATGAAAGAAAAAACAGCCCTGGTCACCGGAGCGAATTCGGGCATTGGCAAAGTAACAGCCCTGGCTCTTGCCCGCATGGGAGCACACGTTGTGATGCTCTGCAGGAACAGGGATAGGGGAGAAGCAGCACAGAAAGAGATCATCCAGGAAAGCGGCAATGAGAAGGTGGACCTGATGATCTGTGACCTTTCCGATATGGATTCGGTCCATGCTTTTGCCAATGATTTTTTTCTCCGGTATAATCGTCTGGATGTCCTGGTGAACAATGCCGGCGGATATTTTGACAGAAGGATAGTGACTGTGGATGGATATGAATATACCTTTGCCATGAACCATCTCGGTCATTTCCTGCTGACGAACCGTTTGCTTGATCTGATCAGGCACAGTGCCCCGGCACGGATCATCAACGTCAGCTCGAATGCACATCAGGCGGGACACATCCGTTTCAATGACCTGATGGCTGAGAAACGATACATGGGCTGGCGGGCATACAGCCAGGCAAAACTCGCAAATGTTTTGTTTACCTATGAACTGGACAGGCGATTGAAAGGATCCGGTGTAACCGTGAATGCTGTTCACCCGGGATTTGTCAATACAAATTTTGCCAACAACACCTACTCCTTTGTCAGACCAATGGTCAGGTTTGCACAGTGGTTTGCCAGAAGCCCGGAAAAAGGGGCTGAGACTTCCATATACCTCGCCTCCTCGCCCGAGGTGGAAGGCATCAGTGGAAAGTACTTTATTGATAAAAAAGAGCGAAGATCCAACCGGGAGTCCTATGATCAGGAAATCGCCAGACGGCTGTGGGACGTGAGCGAAGACCTGGTGAATACCATCTGAACTTGCCTGGCCGGCCAGGATTACCATGCCAGGACAATTTTTTCTGGTCTCAAAGTTATCGTGGAACAGGTTTCCAATTCCTATTTTGAACCTTTTGTACCTACCCATAAGAGTTTCCTGATGTGTTCTCCCCTATATCAAGAGGGGTAGGGGGTGTGTTTGATTGGGGATTAAAGCGTTTTATAAAAAAAAAATTCCGTAGCCCGACTTCAGCTCGGGTGGCGAATACTTGGATTCTATCGGTTTTCCTCGTACGGTCTGACCGTTTTTTTCGGTCTGACCGATAGGAACAAACCAGATCAATCCTTGGTTGATACACCTTACTCCCCGGAAAAACGAATGTAGATAATCAGGTTGTTGAACGTACCGGCATGGGGCAGAAAGGAAAAGTGAGCCCCTGCAACAGCATATGTCAGGGAGAAAATAAACAGGTATGCAATGCATTTCTTCATCCGCTGGAAGAGATAAATAAACGCGTAAAGATAATGGATAAAATGATTCGTTAAAGGTTAATTGGTGATGGGTAATGGTTCTTACTTCTTGTTGGGCAGGTATCAGGGTGTACGCTCACTAATAAACCTAACCTTATAATCCATACCTCGCACTCTCTATCCCACACACGAAAACCGTACCCCGGAACCCGGATCAATATTTAAAGAATTTCCGTGATGTAATGAATCTTCCACCATCGTCCGTTACATAGAGCAGATACATACCCGATGAAAGTTTTGAAATATCGATTTCGGACTGCTTTGATAATAAGCCGTAACTGGCCACCAGTTTCCCGTCCAGGCTAAAAACCCTGGCAGTAAAATGTGGCTTGAAGATGCTCTTGATATGAATAGAAATAGTTTCGTTTGCAGGGTTCGGAAATACCTCTACCTCTATTGGTGATGAATGAACTTCTCTTACCTTTGTGATCGCCCCACCATACCGGAAAACACCGTTATCCTTCATACATACCCATATATTGCCTGCCTCATCCTCATCAATACAATGGATACCATTTGAGGTTCCGGGGAAGCTCTGATTTGTCCAGGAATCTCCATCGAAAATTTCTATTCCACCGTATGTTCCAACCCAGAGTTCATTGTCATTCACAAAGGAAATGCACCAAACATAATTGCTGTTCGCATTTTCAAAAGTGGTTTGTGCAAACGACCCGTCATCCCATGTGCAAATACCACCGCCAAACGTGCCGATCCAGAGTGTACCATCCGGTCCTGACCGGACTGAGGTTATATCATTATCCGGTAAACCATCCGATGTGGTATAGGATGTCCAGTCTGATCCGTCAAAATAACAAACTCCCCCAAAGGTCCCGACCCAAATGTTATCAGCCGTATCCTGGCAGATTGAATAGACATTGTTATCAGGCAAACCATTATCGGTAGTAAAGGTTGACCAGTCCAAACCATCATATTTTGCCACGCCCCCTCCTTCACTGCCTACCCAGATATTGTTATCAGCGTCCTCGAAAACCGCCCTGATCCTGAGTTTACTTAAACCAATTTCGCTGGTGAATTGTGTAAACTGGTCACCATCGTATTTACCAACCCCGCATCCGGTTCCCAGCCACAAGTTTCCGGCGTGGTCTTTTATCATGGAAAGAACATTGCTGCAGGGTAATCCATCGGATGATCTGTAATTCTCCCAGTGTGTGCCATCATAGAAGGAGAGGGATCGTGTAGTGCCAAACCAATATTCTTGTGCTGCCCCTTCAACGAATGCATAAACTCTGTCCGCTGATAAACCATCAGGGATATAGGGAGTGAACAGTCCCTCTTTGTAACGGGTCGCACCACTACTGGTTCCAATCCAGATAGCACCATCTTCCGCTGCTTTGATGCTCCGGACAAAACTATTGGTCATTCCATCCGTGCTGGTTAAGGTAGTCCACTGTGAACCGTCATACTTCCCGAGAGTCCCGGTTTCCCCTATCCAGATGTTGCCTTCATAATCGCATTCCAGAGCCCATCCATGAAGAAAAGGAATATCATTGATCGTATCGTAAACTGTCCAGACCGTATCATTGTACATGGCATATCCGGATTCGTTTGTACCCACCCAGATCCGGTACAGGGAATCCATGTCAATCTCACGGATAAAATTTTCAGGTAATCCATCCTCAGTCGTAAAGCTTGTCCAGTTATTACCATCGAAGGTGTTTATTCCGCCTTCAGTGCCAATCCATACCCGGTTGCTGCTGTCAACATGCAGCGCTTCGACATGGTTGTGGTTCAGTCCATCTTCCATTTTATAAGACACCATACCGGTTCCATCGTATTTGGTCAATCCGCCGCTCGTCCCGATCCAGATGTTTCCTGACTGATCCTCTTCAATATCCCAGACATAGGTGTTGATCAGACCGTCTGCAGTGGTGAAATGGGTCCAGACATTTTCCTTAACCCGGAAAACACCCTGGTAGGTTCCTGTCCAGACCGACCCGTCAGATGCAGAGAATATTACCCAGTTATCCCTTCTGGTGTTCGCATCCCAAAGGTTGGTAAACGTTGAACCGTCAAAAATACTAACAGCATTACCCGTTCCAAACCACACATTGTTTTTCTGGTCAATGTCAATATCATGCACCATATAACCCGGAAATGCTGAACTGGTATAGGCTACCGTATAATAGTACCAGGCATCTTTTTGTCCGAATGTTGAGAAGGTGATCAACACGAACAATAAAAGGCAATGTATATTTTTCATGACTGCTGAATTTGGTTGAACTGCTATTAATATCTGCATATAGAATTATTGACAGTGATATTTGCTTCACTGAGTTCAGGATCCTGATCGTATTTTAAGTAATGATCAATCTTTCAAACACCGGATGCTTCTTCCCGCTCTTTTAAAGGGATTTGTTCGATAAATATTGGATTTTTCAAAAACTATGACACGTATCCATGCTTGTGTAACATTGGTTGAAGTCGTTGATGTCCATAAATTTGTACTGATGCCCAAATAATCGTATGTGCCATTCGTTCCCCTGCTTCCGGCAGGCAGAAGTGTAAAACCGCTCTCATTTGTGGCTCCGGTATTTGGGCTTTCCCAGTGAGCAGTACCGGCTTCTTTTATTTTTCCACCTTCATCAGTACCCCTCCAATTCGAGTTATTTGCCTCTACCTCGCTCATACCCAGAGCCATTTCAAGAATCATGTATTCTGCATCTGTTGGAACATGCCACCCCTCCGGGCAGATGTTTGTCGTTTCCATTGCATAAAAATTATACAGCGCACCATAGGTTGCAGCATGGGTTGCAGAATCGTTGTTATACCAGCAATATCCAGGATCACCCTCGGCCCATTCAGCATCATCAATGTAATACATCACTTTATCAATAATACCATCAGCATCTGAAACATCAACGGTAATGGTATCCGCTTTTGTGCGGTATATGGTTTCATTATCCTCGTGGGATGTAATCTGAATGGATGGACGTTTGTTGCTGTCTTTCTCTTCGCAAGCTGTTAAAATGCATACTATTGAGAGTACGCAAAGAAATGATGATCCTTTCATGGAAGATGAACTTGGTTTATAAATAGTTGGTTATCGCAAGTTACTAAATCAGAGAATTATATCAAAGAAAACCTGACGGTTCTTTGATTGGTGACTATGGTCAGGAATTAAATCCTGAATATTGGTTTGCTTATGATGATCTTCCAAATAATACAACGATTTATGGCAGGTTATATACCTATCCGGTCGTTGTAAAAGCCAGTGATATTTGCCCTGATGGATGGCATGTCCCGGATCTGGCAGAATGGACCGAAATGATCGACAATCTTAGCTCTGACGAAGGTAATGCGGGAGGTAAATTGAAGGAATCAGGAACGGCACATTGGCGATCACCCAATACTGGTGCAACCAATAGTACCGGCTTCACAGCATTACCTGGAGGGACACGCAGTGCTTTTGGTCATTTTACTGCTCTTGGTCATTCTGCATTCTTTTGGACTTCCACCTCTACATTTGCTATAAGGCTCTATTATAATGCTGATACAGTTAAGATTATTAATGATTGGCACATTGGTTATGGTTGTTCAGTTCGATGTATTAAAGATTGAATTCTACTCCTCATGCGGATTGGCAAGAAATTCGAGGATCCTCGAAAAATATGAAATCGAAGATTTCTGTTTTTTCGGGACTGCTCACAACTCACTGCTCACTGCTCACTGCTCACTTCTTCCTTCTGCCTTCAGCCTTTACCCTTTTCTCATTCCTTCCCAACCGGAATCCCGATCTCCTCGTCCCAGATGTATTTCCCGAACCACTGCCAGTT
>CAZTES010000202.1:0-6077 GCA_964612275.1 uncultured Rikenellaceae bacterium | reverse complement strand
CTCCATCGCTGGCAGGATGAAGGTATACATAATCATGCTTTACACTTCTCCAAAGCCGTTCAATAAAAATATTATCAATATCAATATATTTGTTATCATTCATATCTCTAATGCAAATTTACTAAATTTAAGATATGTATATTGCCCCCCAATACCCCCCCAAAAAATTAAAAACGCCTGATATTCAGGCGTTTTACTATTAATTTAGTGATCCAGCCAGGGGTCGAACCTGGGACCTACAGTTTAGAAGACTGTTGCTCTATCCACTGAGCTACTGGACCGACGATAATAATCAAAATTTACTAACTGCTATTTGCTTCCTAATCCTTATTTAACTGAGCCTTGTCCGCCGTATTTACCATTTGGTGAAGAAGGCGGATACTGGACCAATAGGCTGCAAATTTATAACAAAATCCGGTTAACTGAAAACTCCAGCAAAGCGATCTGATACAATTTCCTTCTTATGAATCTACCTGGCAGCACAATAGGTTCATATCCCCCTCTGGGCGCCTACTCCGCCTTCGGCGGATTCAGCGACAGCGTGAGGGAAAATTAAAGGGGGAGGACTATTGCTGCAAAAGAATAGGCCTCTGCACCCCGGTCCATGAATCGCTTTCCCATTGAAGGAGGTAAGTAGTTGGACCGGGATACTTTAGGGATACAAAACCCCCGGCTTATCACATAGTGATCCCTCGGGAAAAGCCGGGGGTATTACCTTCGGTGAGCTCCGCTTCGCTCCGGTTCATATTTAGACCCTTGCAGGATCTGACGATTCATCAAATTAACTCCTAAATCTGATAAGGTTAAAAAAACAAAAATGGGGTGCTACCACACCCCATTTAAAACCAATTACACTATTAAGCTTAGCAGGAACTATTCCACTTCACCCCCAGTTGGCGCTTCTTCAACCTCAAATGTTGGCGGCATTATTGAATATCCGAGTTGAGTTAACAACGCTACTCCATCATTATATTGCAAAGCCCTGGTAAATTTTCCATCAACTACAGTATTCACTGAAACGCCTTCAATATGTATTGCTTTTCCTGTGGGGGGCATCTCACCTATCGGTCCAGTGTTTGTACCGGTGACGGTCCAAAGT
This sequence comes from uncultured Rikenellaceae bacterium, assembly GCA_964612275.1. GTDB lineage: Bacteria > Bacteroidota > Bacteroidia > Bacteroidales > VadinHA17. Next base: position 4,978 of record CAZTES010000202.1, on the reverse strand, counting down.
ATAACAATTTTATCACCTTTCACCAATGTTTCATTAATAGTAGTTTTGAAGTCAGGAAATTCATTTCGAAGGTTTGTTATATATGCTTTAAAAGCATCTATACCTACAATATTTTCAGGATTATCGGCAAAATGCAGCACATAATCGGGTGCTGTACACTCATCGATAGCCGATAAATTTCCCTCGTTATAAACGGTCAGTATTTTTTCAAGAAGGGCCTTTGCTTTCTCTTCAGTAATTCCATCTTCGACTGGCTGCTGACAGCTAAATGCAAAACAGAGGATGAGAATAAATGTAAAATAGGGAAGTACTATTGCAAGTAGTTTTGATTTTTTCATGATAGGTTAGTTTAAGGGGTTATTTGAAACCCAAGTTACAATAATAAACCCTGATAGTCAAACTAAATGAAACCTTTCAATGGAAGAATAAATAGCCACAGACACCGCTTTAAGGAAACAGACTTATTTAAACGATGTAGGTCGTCTCTCCTTGCCATAGGCATTCCCATGGAAGAGGCGACTATTAGACGACTTGCAGGGGTTGAATTATTCTATTTATCAATTCTTTTTTCTCCTTTCATACCAGGTCAGGAAATAGAGCAGGCCAACAACGAACGTTGGCAGACCAAACAGAATAAATCCACCATTGTCAATGTTGATTAGTATTACCAGCAAACTCACTACCATGATGATGATTGAACCCCACAGATCCTTCCACCATACAACGGCATACCCGATAATGTAAAATACGAACCAACCTGTCGGATCATCATGCCAGTGAATCAGTGCCCTTGCCATTTCTTTCAATTCTTCAACACCATTTTCGACGAGCGATACAATAAGCTTACTGCCAAATGCCAGAAGCATCAATGAAGTGAGCACAATGCCATAGATCATAGCCCCCTTCGATAAAGTTGATTTTGATTTCATCTTGTTTATTGGTGATGGGTTTATTATGGTAAAGAAACGTTTTGTGAGGTAAACTACCTTTCCTGCTGGTGGTCTTTTGTAAGCATTACACCACCCACTTTCAAAGTAGAATCAAAAACATAATTACTTTTCAAATGAAAGTTTGCATCCGATCGGGTTGCCTCTTCCCGGTTCTCTTCAGGCAAGACTAAAAGGATTATCAAGTGATCTTTATTTAAATCGGAATCACTTTTAATCTTTTCGTTCAATATTCCCCTGATCTCAAAACCGTAATTTGCCGGTGCAATACTTGTATTGGTCAGCCGGGCTTCACCAATAGTTCCAATGATTTCATTGTCTTCCTTAATCTCAATCTCAAACGTGACTTTTCCAAATTTTCTGTTCGTTTCGCTATCCAGGAAAAACTCTTCCCCGGTCCATTTCCCGATCAGATAGGGATTGGATGCGATTATATTTCCCTTGTCTTCATGCTGTCCTGTGCAGGAAACTATGAACAGCACAAAAAACACCATTGCTATTTTTTTCATTTGTTTAAAATAATAAGTCTATGCTTCGTATGTTTTGACCATGCCAGTAAATTTCAGGCTTAACCGGCATGTACAGATAAAGATATGGCATTCAGAGACAAAAAGCAAGGGGAATGGTTGTTATGGTATGCATTCATTTCCATGCATTTTAAAAAATAGGGACAGACACCGATTTATAAAAATAGACTTAATAATGCTATAAACTATGTAGGTCGACTCTCTGAGTCGACAAAAAGGCGACTTGGAAAGCCGCCCTACTTTGATCCATCATTATTCGAATCTTTTTGGTTACCCGGGGCTAAAAATATACCGCTCCTACGGAGTTTTTTTGTTTTTATCCCTCCAATCAACTACATTTAAAAACCACGAAACAAAAAAGGATCAAAAATGAGAACAAACAGAAAAAACAGAATAACCTTCAGTGGTATTCTATTTGTAATTTCACTGGCAGTCCTTGCCCAGCCTTTTACGGTTGGCACAGTTACGACTATTCCAGGGGAGAAAAAATCCGGTTATATCCTGGTTCCCGCAGGAGATGATTGCGGAGAAGTGAACATTCCGGTAACCGTGATTAACGGAGCAAAGGAAGGACCAGTTCTCGCCTTGGTAGCCGGTGTACACGGCTATGAATATCCCCCCATTCTTGCCCTGATGCGACTGGCAAAGAAACTCGACCCGGCGGAACTTTCGGGGAAAGTGATCATCGTTCATGTGGTAAACGTACCCTCGTTCCTCAAACGGACCATCTATTATAATCCCTACGACTGGAAAAACCAGAACCGTGTTTTCCCGGGTAAAGTTGACGGTACCAGCTCTGAACGGATCGCTTACCAGATTACCAAAGAGGTGATTGACCGGTGTGATTACCTGGTCGATAACCACTGTGGTGACGGTAACGAAGACCTGGTCCAATACCTCTATTGCACTGAAACCGGGGACCCGGAACTTGATGAAAAAACAAAAGGACTGGCGGTAAGCTTCAATCTGAAAGTGATCGTTCACGAAACGGGGAGAACGAAAGATGTCACAAGCTCCATGTATGTGAGCAATACAGCCCTCCTGAGAGGGAAACCGGCTATCTCCACGGAAGCAGGTAAACTGGGCAGAACGGATGAAGAAGACGTGCTCGCTATTCTCAGGGGGAATTACAATATCTTAAAGCATCTCAACATGATCGACGGGGAACCGGAACTGCTGTTTAAATCGGTATGGGTACAGGAATATACCATTATCCGATCTGAACAGGATGAAGGGCTGTTTTTTCCGCTGGTCTCCAGGGGAGATCATGTCCAGAAAGGGGAGCTGGTCGGACAGTTGACCGATTATTTTGGGAACACCATCCAAAAAGTCGTTGCACCCTGTGACGGTATTATACTCTATATCATCGCCACCCCACCCATGAGCAGGGGAGAACCCATGGTTTCTGTCGGAAGATTTTAAAAAGATCAATATTCGGTTAGCGGTAACAATGCCCGCCCTGTGAAATAATTACCTGCATTAGCGACTCGGCCGCTATTTCACAGGGCCCGGTTGGTGATTCTGTTACGGTTATCGTTAATAAAGAGTCTGGTGCTTTCCGGTCCATGGGAGAATTTTCCAGAGGAAAATTCGGTTTTGCCATAGGCAGGTGTCAGGCGGGCGAATACCGAATACCGAACATCGAACCTAATGGTTCACCTCCACCCTCCATGCTCCGGGTTTGTTGATGAGTAGTTCGAACTCACAGTTCCGCGGTTCCCTGCTTGTCCCTGAAAGGACCAGAATCTGGTACTTAATATAGAATTGGAATGGAAAGGAGGTTTGATCATAGATCAACCGGTTCCCGCTCCATCTTCCTATATCCTCGCAACGCAGAATCATCCGGTCTTTGGCGATCGTAAGATCCCCGCCGCTGACCGGATCCCTGAAATTGAATTCCACCCGGTTCCCTTCACCCAGGTATCTGAGCCGGATACTGCGAACCTCACTGTCGGTCCCGTTGGTATAATTTGCATCCTCCTCACTGAAGGTTACGTTTTTCTGTGCCGAACAGCCCAGAAGGAAAAGAAATAGTAAGAAATAAAGTGTTTTCATGGTATGTTTGGTTAAATATTTCTTCATATAGAGAACAAGATATGACAATATTCCTTTGAATTGAAAATATTTTTTCTGAATATACATACCCTGAAAGAGAAAATTCAACCCCGAAAGCCTGCCTGCCGGGGTAAAAAATGCAGATTTAAACGTACGGTCTGACGGCTATGTCCGTCTGACCGATAGGAGAAAAACAATCACTGTCCTATTCGGTGGAATACACTGATGCTGATCTGGGTACCGGTTCCTTCCGGTCCATGAATCGGTTTCCTGTTAAACAAAGGTTGTAGTTGGACCGGGTATCTTAGTGGTCATATTTACCCTATCCGTCAGACCCAAATGGGTCAGACGGTTCCGTATTAAAAACCGGGTGACACCTGGCGTACCCCCTGAGTCACCCGTTGAGTTTGTACATTGACAACTTATCAACTTTTAACTTATAACCTATAACCTATAACAATTAACTATTTTATCTTTATCCGCATAAGGCACATTTCAGCCGTCATATAGAGCACCGTCTGGTCTTCGTTGAACGCACAGTTCGAGGTGGCTTCCCCGGTTTTGATGGTTCCCAGATGCTCCCCTTGAGGTGAAATGATCCACACTCCTCCCGGACCGGTTGCAAAAAGATTCCCCTTCTCATCCACTTTCAGTCCATCAGGGGCTCCCTTCTCTTTCCCGATCCGCTCTGTTGCATCGCAGAAGACCCTGCCATTTTCGAGGGTACTTTCCGGTGTGACATCGTACACCATCCAGACGGCGAATGCAGGGTCAGAATTGGCAACATACAGGTGCTTTTCGTCCGGGGAGAAGGCGATCCCGTTGGGCCGGCTCAACTCATCGGTCAGCAGGACAGTCTCGCCTTCAACCGTAATTTTGTACACACCCTGGAAATCGAGCTCTTTCGCATGGTTGTTCACGTTCTGTTCGAGCCCGTAAGGGGGATCGGTGAAAAACAGTTCCCCCTTGCTGTTGTAAACGGCATCGTTTGGGCTGTTCAGTCGCTTGCCCTGGTAATTATCCGAAAGAATGATGAACTTTGGTTCGGGGGTGGAGAGATCAGCATCCATGCGTGCCATGCACCGGTCCCCGTGCTGGCACAGTACCAAACTTCCTTCCGGATCAAGGATCAGTCCATTTGAACCCGGCTCACCCGATCGTGGTGTATCTCCTGTATAACCCGATGGTTTCAGGTACAGCTGTATGCTGTCTTTTTCACTCCATTGAAAGATCGAATTAACCGGTATATCCGAGAAGATCAGCAACTGCTGTTCCGGCAACCACAACGGTCCTTCCGACCATTCAAATCCTTCAGCGATGATCTCAATCCGGGCATCGGTTTTTATGACTGCATCCAGGTCCGGACTCAGCCTTTCCACCTCACCGGTGGTTGGATAGCTCCTTTCGGCAGAAGCGGCATCGTGCGTTTCTGCAGTTTTGATGTTTTTA
>CAZTES010000201.1:0-6086 GCA_964612275.1 uncultured Rikenellaceae bacterium | reverse complement strand
AGCACGACGAAGCCTGGCTCATCTTCATGGACATGGTGAACAACCAGATCCCGACATTCGAAGATAAGGCAGAAGCTCTGCACTACTTCCCGATGTTTCGCACCTGGTTCGGGATCAACGGGTTATGCAAACTTCCCTGGAACGACATCGAACCGGCTGACAATGCTGAAACCGACGAGCCGGCTAAAGTGCCGAAACACGTTGAAGGATACGTCAACTTCTTCAACGGAATGACCGGCAAAAACATTACCAAAGAGGATATCATCCTGCAGTCGGAACGGGTCTATAATTTCCAGCGTGTCTTTAACCTCAGGCTGGGATTCGGCACCCGGGAGCACGACCGAATCCCTTACCGCTCAGCCGGACCGGTAACTGTGGAAGAGTACGAATCACGGCAGGAGCGGTATGACAAACAGATGAAAGAGATCATCGGTATCGATCCTGCAGGGAAAAACACCGAAGAGAAAGTGGCGATTACAAGGAAATTCCGGGAGGAACAGTACCAGAAACTATGCGATGCGGTCTATAAACGGAGGGGATGGAACAGCAACGGCATCCCCACCATCGAACACCTGAAAAAGATCGGCATGGATTTTCCCGAAGTGGTGGAAGTGGTGGAAAGGAAGTTAAGGGGAAATAAGTTATGACATAGGCATCCCTGCGGGAAAAGAGGGTGCCCTGACATCCCGACGATACTGCCGGGATCGTCATGGGTGGGGGATTTTTGTAAAGTCTAATCTCTGATCAATTGCAGCAGGTACTCACTCCTCCAGAAGTTACCGTCACGTAGCCACTCCTTTTTCTCGCCGGCAATAACAAATCCCTGTTTTTGAAACAGTTTGAGACTGGAAGCATTGTCTGCCGACACATTACAATATACCTGGTGCAACTGCAGGGTCTGGAAACAGTATAGGAGAAATAGTTTCAGCGCCTCAGAGGCAAATCCTTTTCTGCGGTCTTTCTCCTCCTTGATCAGTATTCCGATTCCGGCTCTGAGGTGGTAGGGGTCAAAATCGAACAGGTCGATCGCTCCGATGGTGCCTACCCCATCCTCTTGTTTCAGATCGATCATCATCCGCAACTGTTTCGTCTGGTAGATATCGAGGCGGGAATTTTTGATGTATTGCCTGAGAATGTATTTTGAGTAAGGAACCAGCGTATTGCTGATCAGCCACAGATCGGGGTCGTTTTCCCACTTGAACAGCAGTTCAACATCTGCCGGTTCCAGTGCACGCAACCTGATGTTTTCTGATTCCAGTCCGGACATGCGAGGGTGTTCAAACAATTAATTTATCTAAAGGTACGAAATTGTTTGGTACAATTCGTCAGACGACTGGAGTTCGTCTGACGAAAAACCGGTTATCCCTCGAGATCATCGAAAGCTGGTATTTCCTCTAAATATGCATACGTTCCCTTCTCATAATCCATCCGGCAGCAATAATGTTGCATGCCATTGGTAACAATCAGGTAATCGACCCTGAATTTTATGTTGTACCGCGCGATCTGATCGAATGCTTTCTGGTTGATCCTCACTCCCGGGGCTTTGCATTCCACAATGACCTTAGCCTCCCCTTTCCGGTCAAACAGGATGATATCGCCCCTTTTCGACAGCTTGTTGATCCTGAAATGCATCTCCACACCAAACAGCGACAGGGGATATTTTTTTTCTTCCGACAGGTACCGGATAAAGTTCTGCCTCACCCACTCTTCGGGTGTCAATAGGATGTATTTCCTTCGGATCCCGTCAAAAATATATTTTCTTTCCCCCTCCGATTTTATATTGAATGAATAAGTTGGTAAATTTAACCGCTCCATTTTTAGGGATTACGTGAAAAAGATCTTTTGCAAAGATAATGTAGTTGTCATTTCGAACAATACTTTGAAGGAACTTAGAAGGATTGGAGAGATCTTCTTGCAGGCTGGCCGGTACGATAGAAGATTTCTCACCCGCCGTTGGCTGGATCGACATGTCACCAGGAGCAGATAAGTGTGATTTGTAATGTTTGATAAACGATTAACAAATTAATGAAAACCAAAAGAGATATTGTTGAGAACTGGTTACCAAGGTACACCGGAATTGAACTGGAAAATTTCGGGAAATACATCTTGCTGACCAATTACCCTTACTACGTGGAGCTTTTTTCGAAATGGCATGATGTTCCCATTACCGGTGGTGATAAAAACATGCCCTGTGCCACGGCAGACAACATCACCATCATCGATTTCGGAATGGGAAGTGCCAATGCAGCGACCATCATGGATCTGTTGAGTGCCGTTCACCCAAAAGCCTTGCTGTTCCTGGGAAAATGCGGAGGGCTGAAACGGAAAAACAAGCTGGGAGATCTCATCCTTCCCATTGCTGCAATTCGCAGCGACGGAACTTCCGATGATTACCTGCCACCGGAAGTCCCGGCACTGCCTGCATTCAAGCTGCAGAGTGCCGTTTCCTCCACCATCCGGAAACACAACCGGGACTACTGGACCGGAACTGTCTATACGACGAACCGCCGGGTGTGGGAATATGACGAACGGTTTAAAAAATACCTGCGGAAGACCAGGGCAATTGCAATTGACATGGAATCTGCAACCATCTTTATCGTGGGATTCGTCAATGAGATCCCTTCCGGCGCTCTGCTGCTGGTTTCGGATCAACCCATGATATCGACGGGAATAAAAACCAGTGAAAGCGACAAGAAGGTGACTGAACACTTTGTTGAGGAACACCTGCAGATCGGGATTGAATCCCTTCAGGAATTGATACACGAAAGGACCTCGGTTAAACATTTACGGTTTTGAAATGATGAGCGGTATTTTTAAAAGTTCAACCCCTGCCTGCCGGCAGGCAGGCCTTCAGGGTTGGTTGGTATAGGGATTTTACCACCGGTTCCACCGGCGGTTATTCATAGTTCAACCCCGTTGGGGTTGGGAAGGGGTGTGGTTGATGACCACCGGTTTCACCGGCGGTTATTTATTGTTCAATCCCTCGCGGGATTGAATACAGTGTAAAAAAGTTCTGCGAAGCAGAACAACAATGAATAACCCCGTACGTAGTGCGGGGTAAAAAGCAACAATAAATCCAACCCTGAAGGGGTTGAATAAAAAACAGCTTACAATGTCAACTTATACGCAGATCCTCTATCAAATAGTTTTCAGCACCCGGAGCCATGAGAATACCTTAAAATCTAAGGAACTTGAAAAGCTCTACCACTATATTTTTGGTATTCTGAAGAATAAAAAGTGCTTTCTTTATAAAATCGGTGGAGTTGAAAATCATATCCATATCATCATGTCAGTACATCCCACTGTATCTCTGTCAGGTCTAATGAAGGATATCAAATTGGCTTCATCAGATTGGATTAAAAGAGAAAGGATTTTTCCTTATTTCAATGGCTGGCAGGATGGCTATGGTGCATTTACCTATTCGATTGATGCAAAAGAAAGGTTGATTGAATACGTGAATAACCAGGTTGAACATCACAAGAAAAAAACGTTCAGAGAAGAATATAAGGAGCTTTTAAAAGAACATGGGATTGATTATGATGAGCGGTATTTTTAAAAGTTCAACCCCTTCAGGGTTGCTTTGTTGGTCGTATGGTTACCACCGGTTTCACCGGCGGTTATTTATTGTTCAATCCCTCGCGGGATTGAATACAGTGTAAAAAAGTTCTGCGAAGCAGAACAACAATGAATAACCCCGTACGTAGTGCGGGGTAAAAAGCAACAATAAATCCAACCCTGAAGGGGTTGAATAAAAAACAAGTTCTGCGGAGCAGAATAACAATGAGTAACCCCGTACGTAGTGCGGGGTAAAGAGCAACAACAAATTCAACCCCGGATGCCTGCGTGCCGTCTCCGCCAATTGGCGGATATGGCCGCACGCTGTCGCCGAAGCTTTCTTTGACCACCATAGTTTTAACGGAGGTGGTAGCGTAGGCGCCCGGTGACCGGCAGGCAGGGGGTTGAATAATTAAGCCTGAAAGGCTATTATATTGCAGCAAAGGGCATAGCCCTGTGTTGAAATGGAGTAAAATAATAAAGCCCTGTCACATAGTGATCCCTTCGGGGTAGGGGCGTAATTTGACAAATGGCAACCTACGAACAAATCCTGTCGGATTTAAAAAAGAAAGAGTACCAACCGATCTATTTTCTAACCGGTGATGAGCCCTGGTTCATCGACCGGATCACCGATTACATTGCCACGAATGTACTCACGGAAGAGGAGAAAACTTTCAACCAGACCATCCTGTACGGTAAGGATACTGATATTCCCACCGTCATCAACTCAGCCAAACGGTTCCCCATGATGGCGAGTCACCAGGTGGTCATCGTTAAGGAAGCACAGGAGCTGGGAAACATCGATGACCTGATCTATTATATCGAAAAACCGCTGCATTCCACACTGCTGGTTATCAATTACAAATACAACAAGCTGGATGGCAGGAAAACGATCACGAAGGCATTGATGAAACACACGGTGTTCTTTGAATCGAAGAAACTGTACGACGACAAGATCCCGGACTGGATCGGCAATTACCTGAAAAAGAAAGGAGTGGGGATGGAACCCGGTGTCGGGTTATTGCTGTGTGATCATATTGGGAATGACCTGAGCAAGATCGTGAATGAGCTGGAAAAGCTGATCATTACCCTGCCCCGGAATGAGAAGGTCATATCCATCCCTCACATTGAAAAATACGTGGGTATCAGCAAGGATTATAACATTTTCGAGCTCTACAAGGCGCTTGGAATGAAAGATGTGCTGAAGGCAAACCGGATCATCAACTATTTTGGGAAAAATCAACGGGATAACCACATCACCATGACCATCTCTTCGCTCTTTTCCTTCTTCAGCAAGATTCTGACCTTCCATTCCCTGGAGGACCGCTCGAAGAAGAATGTGGCATCTGTCCTGAAGATCAACCCCTATTTTGTTCGTGATTATGAACAGGCTGCCAGAAAATTTTCCCCGGGCAAATGTGTAGAGGTCATCTCGATCCTGCGCGAATTTGACCTCAAATCAAAAGGGTATGGAAATTCCACCTCCCTGGCAGGTGACCTGCTGAAGGAGATGATATATAGGATAATGCATTAGGTAACAACAAAATTTAAATTAGAAATAGAGAAAGTAGTATTCAATAAAGAATTTACACAGAAGACATACCACCTCCCCCCTGAAGATATCTTCAGGGGTACCCCGACATTTACCTGCCACAGGCAGGTTTACAGTCGGGACGGGGTGGTAGTAAATCATTAAAAGAAACGTAATGACCCTGATTATAGTAATCATAACATCCCTGATCTCCATTGCTGCCTTCCAGAGCGATGAGCTGATGTCACGACTGCTTCTCAACCCGTACAAGGTGTACCATAACCGGGAGTGGTACCGCATTATCACCCATGGGTTTGTCCATGCCGACTGGTATCACCTGATCATCAACATGATCGTACTCTATTCATTCGGGATTGCCGTTGAGCATTACTTCGATCAACTACAAACGGCAGGGTATATTGTTCATCCCAGGATCAGTTACCTTGTGCTCTATTTTTTTGCGATCGTGATCTCTTCGGCAACCACCCTGTGGAAGCACCGGGATAACAGCCGGTATAATTCGGTCGGTGCATCGGGAGCCGTGTCGGCTGTGGTTTTTACGAGCATTTTTTTCGGGCCGATGAACCGGTTGCTCTTTTATTTCATTCCCCTTCCGGGGATCCTGGGTGGTGTGATATACCTGGTCTATTCGCATTACATGAGCCGACGGGGAAAGGATAACATCAACCACGATGCGCATTTAATCGGCGCTATTTTCGGTTTTATCTTTCCCCTGTTTCTGAATTTTCAATTGATCCAGGTCTTCTTTCGACAGTTGGGATTGGGGTAGGGGATAATGGGTTGATAAAAGAATATGGGGTTGAATATGATGAGTGGTATTTTATATAATTCAACCCCTATAGGGTTGGATAAACGATCGTTTGGCAGCCACCGGTTTCACCGGCGGTTATTCATTATTCAACCCCGTTGGGGTTGGTTGAAGGTGGTGTTGTCAGGTAACCACCGGTTTCACCGGCGGTTACTCATTGTTCAATCCTTT
>CAZTES010000200.1:0-6093 GCA_964612275.1 uncultured Rikenellaceae bacterium | reverse complement strand
ATGAAACGGTAAAATAAAAACCATCGGCAAGCGGTTTATCCTCATCCCGGTCATAGACGATATTAAAACCGTTATCGAGAAAAAGTTTCTTCATGATTTTTGCCTTTTCTCCATACTCCTTAACTCCATCGACAAAATTATACCTTCCATCATTTACTGCTTTCAAAATTGCAGCCAGACCGAATTGGGCTGAGTGGGATACGCCTGCGGAAAGGGCATACAATGCACCAAAGATCATTGAATAGCCGAATGTGTCCGAGGTATAATATCTTTTAAGATCAGGGTACCTGCGATCAAACAGGGCATCCGAGATAATCATCATGCCCACGCGTTGGCCGGCATAACTGAATATTTTGGAGCTGGAAAAGAGGATCAGAAAATGATCGGTATAGTGGGCTACTGTTGGCTGATAGGGCGGCTGACCCGGAATCGAATAATCCACCCGGAAGTCCATGCCAAAATAAGCCAGATCCTCGACCACAATCACATCATATTTTGTGGCCAATTCTCCAATGATCTTCAATTCCTTCTCCGTGAAACAGATCCAGGAGGGGTTATTGGGATTTGAATAGAGTATGGTAGAAACTTTACCGGATTCCAGGTAGGACTCCAGTTTATCATGGAGTTTATCTCCACGATAATTATACACATCGAAGGAGCGGTAATCATGCCCCAGTATTCTCACTTGTTGTTTTTGTACGGGAAATCCCGGATCAATAAAGAGTGTCCCCTCTTTTGTCCTGTCACTTCGGTTGGCAACCAGGTACATGGCCATGCTCCCCATCATCGAACCCACGGTTGGGATACACCCATCCGGTTTCACATCCAGGTTAAGAAAAAATTTAATGAACCTTGCCATTTCCTCTTTCAGTTCCGGGATCCCTTCGATCATGGGGTACCGGTTTGACACTCCTCTTTTCAGGGCATCGATTTGAGCCTGAATTCCAATTTCAACGGGTTCCAATCCCGGGACCCCCATCTCCATCCGGACATATTTCTCTCCCGTTGCCTCCTCGATCCGGTTCACCACACGGACGATCTCACGGATGGTTCCCCTGCCAACTTTGGGCAATCCTGTCTCCTCAATCTTCTGTTTGACCGTTTGAAAATCGATAGGAGTATTTCTCATAATATGCTGAATTTAAAGAATGGTCCTCTTAAACTACTTCGCTTTTATAGTCAACAAAAAGGGGCAGTAGAATATTCTGCTGCCCCTGAATACCGGTATCCTTAGCTAAAAAGAGGGAGAATGACTTCCAGCCAGCTTTTCAACCTTTCATCCGTCTTCTCCGATTCGAAATCTTCATCCAGGGGAAGACCTATGAACCGGTCATCAAAAATTGCTTCTGACTCCTCAAATTCATATCCGTCTGCCGGAACCTGACCGATGATTTTTGCATCGTGTTGCTTCAGGATCTCTGCCAATGTCCCCAGGGCATCGACAAAATGCATGGGATAGGTAATATGGTCTCCCAGACCGAACATGGCAATCGTCTTATTCTTATAATCTACCAGATCGAGCTGGGGCAGGAATTTATCCCAGTCGTCCGCCGGAGCATCCGAAGCCCAGGTCTCCCTCCCAATGGTAGAGATCCCCAGGATCAGGTTATCGTATTTCTCGAGGTCATTTGCATTTGCCACTTTAACAGGATAGAGATCTATTTTCTCTTTGCCAAGCATATCGACCAGCTTAAAGGCAACCCGTTCAACAGATCCCTCCCTGGGGCCGTAAAATAAACCGATTTTTTTCATTTCAGAATTGAGAATATAATTTTCGTTGATTTAAATAAAATGGTATTCACGTACACAAATATAATGATCTTTTTTCTACTGATTGGATTATGTTGTATGTTCTAAAGAAGGTCTGGTGGATCGTTTAAAACGGTGTTCGTTTGTTGGTTTGGATATTCGTTTTGACAATTGTCACCCGTCACGGGTTCTTAATTCAATGTCCAAAACAACCAGAGATAGCAAGACGCCCAGATTGGGCGTCTCTACATATCGTTAAACAGAAATTATCAATCTTTAACATTTAACTTATCCCGAAGCCCCAAAGGGATGCCTATGGCATAACTTTCCCTGTACCGAGTACTGAAAACCGAGCAACCAGTACCTATTTCAACTTTCAACTCCTAACATTCAACATCCAAATGCTCAACACTAAATTCAGTATTATGTAGTCCTTCCTTATGCTCCATGCTTCTTTCAGTCCCTCCAGGACGTAATGAAATTTAGAACTCTTTACACAGCCACTAAAGTGACTGCCTACTACATTACAGTCCCTACGGGACGACTTATATAGTCACAGCTCCCTTTATTTTGCCAAGTACCGAGAACCTAGTACCGAGGACCCAATTCAGTTCAACTCACTTCTCACGACTCACAATATTATTTCGGACTTCGGGTTTTGGATTTCGGATTTAATTTTCAATTCACAATCCGCAATTCGCTATCCACAATTTTTAATCCTTCACTCAGCCATTCCACTCTTAGTCTCTAAGTCTCTTAGTCTTACTTACTCACCTCTCAATTCTCACTACTCAACTCTTTTACCCAGTACCGAGCAACGAGGACCGAGGACCCAGTTCAACTCACCACTCACTACTCACTTCTCGGTTCTAAGTTTTCAGTTTTTACTGCTGACTGAAGACTGGTGACTTTTGTTATCTATCTCCGTCTCTTTCATCGTCTCTCTGTCACTTAGTCTCTAAGTCTCTTAGTCTTGCTTACTCACCTCTCATTTCTCACTACTCACTCTCTTTCTCCACCCGTATCCTCGCATCGACTACTATAATCTCATCTCCTGTTGCGATCATCGGGTTGATATCCATTTCAAAGATTTCCGGGGCTAGGGAGACCAGTCCGGATAGCCTGCACAGGATCTCTTCAAACCGTTTTATATTGACAGGTGTCTTACCCCGGCTACCCGTGAGCATCGGGTAGCTTTTCAGGGTTTCGATCATTCGCCTGGCTTCGACCGGAGACACGGGGGCAAGGGCAACACTGACATCCTTGATGATCTCGACGAATATTCCTCCCGGACCGCACAGCACCATTTGTCCGAACCGGGGTTCACGCTTTGCCCCGGCATACAGATCCATCCCTTCCAGCATGGGCTGCATCAATACCGCCTCCGTACCGTTAATCTTCATCAACCGTTCAAAGGCATTAACGACCTCTTCGCTGTTCTTTAAGCCCAATGCAACCCCTCCGACATCTGACTTATGGATGGGCCCGATGACCTTCATAACCACAGGAAATCCAAGCTCCGCAGCTGTCCGGGATGCTTCTGCAGAAGAACGTACAATCCGTTCAGCAATGCATTGGATCCCCGATGCTTTCAGCAGGTGCATTGTATCATCAGGAGACAGGTACCCGTTACCGGATTTTGAAATAATGGATCGAATCTCCATCTCATTCAAACCGGTTGGGATGGAGCTGTCGGGAGCGGGCGGTTCTATTGCATACACCTTTGATAACGCTTTTCCAAGAGCCACCTCATCCGGGAAATTGATCCTGCCCCGGGATAGAAAGCGAGCTATTTCATCCTTTGCATTAATCACCGATGGAAGAACGGGAAATATCGGTTTCCGGCAGCTTTTCATTTTCTCTTCCAGAACGTCATACACTGCATGGATCGGGATCAATCCGGGACTGCCGAAGATGATGATCATGGCATCAATCCGGTCAAACTTTGTCTCACAGGCATTGATGATCTCAGCCAGCTGTTCAGCCGTTCCGGTAGCCAGAAAATCAATGGGATTGGAAACGGAGGACCCGGGGTGAAGTTTCTCCAGTAATTTTTCCGCTTTCGCCCCTTTTATTTCCGGAACCTCCAATCCTCCTTCTGAAAGGGCATCGGTTAGCATCACGCAGGGACCGCCCGCATTGGAGATCAATGCCAGGTTCTTTCCCTGCAATTTCCTGTGCATAAAAACAGATGCCACTGCTGCCAGTTCCTGTCGGCTGCAGCACCGCACGATTCCGGCTTTATGGAACAGGGCATCCACTGCCATGTCTGAACTGGCCAATGCCCCGGTATGGGACGAGGCTGCCCTGCTGCCTGCCTCCGAGCTTCCCGACTTAATGGCTGCTATCCTGCACCCTTTCCGGATCAGCGAACGGGCATGCTTCAGCAACATATCCGGCTTGTCAATGGTCTCGATGTACAACAACTTCACCGGCGAACAGGTTTCCGGATCATGTGTTTCATCCAGGTATTGCAATACCTCTTCAACACCAAGCTGTGCACTGTTGCCCACCGAGTATACGCTAGCAAAGGTTAATCCGTTGGGTATACCTGATTCCATGATAAAAACTGCTGTTGCCCCCGATCCGGAAATAAAATCATAACCCTTCGGATCCAGGCGGGGGATCGGGGTAGTGAAAACAGCATTATAGGAAGTATTAATAACACCGATACAGTTCGGTCCGATCAGGCATCCGTTAACCGAATCGATCATGTCCACTATCTCCTCTTCCATACGCTCTCCCTCCTCACTTTCTTCACCGAAACCAGCAGACAGAATAATGAATGCCCGGGTCTCCTTCTTCCCGGTAAGCACCCTGACTGCATCGGGGCAAAATTTTGCAGGAACGGCAAGAACGGCAAGATCAACCGGTGGAAGATCATGGATATCCCTGTAACAGGCAAAACCCTGTATGCTGTCCATCTTCGGATTGACCACGTAAAGCTCTCCGGCGAATCCGCCATCGATGATGTTCTTGAGAACCTTTCCCCCTGGTTTGGCCACATCATCGGAGCCACCGATGACCACGATACTTTGTGGATTGATTAATTGCTGATTGATCATAAGATACGGTGTTTGGTGGACTAAAGATACAAAATATAGAACGTAGGTTTGTATTGTTCTTAAACAGGTTTGCAGCAGGTTTCCGGGGATTTGATATCTTTAGTACGCAAAATAACCAAACATAAAAAGCGGAGTATATATTAATGTGAATGAATTCGTTGTTCGTCCAACGCCTGTCTGCCATCAGGCAGGGTTAAGATAACTGTTTCCTTTTTTCGTGGGTCGTAGGTACATAAATAATTCAATAATCAAAGGAAATTGTTTCGCACCTACGGAGCGATGTTTTTTTTGATTGATACATTCTACCAACGTTTTGCTCCTACGGAGCAATAAGAGAAAGGATAGAATAACGATTCTTTGAATAGTCATTGCGTAGGCCATCCCTGCCGAGAGCAACAGGTTGATAGCAAAACGGCAATCAGTTTTTTCGCTCCGTAGGAGCGACAGGTTGGTAGCAAACCGGTTATCTGGCTTATTCCCGCTCCGTAGGTGCGGAACATTGGTAGATCGACGAAGCCATGGTAACCATTCGCTCCGTAGGGGCTCGCCCAGAGGTGCGGCACTGATAAAAATCTTCTTTTTAAATTCAACAAAATTTTACCCATGTTCAAACACTACCTTTTAACCATCTTCAGGATACTCAGCCGGAACAAGCTGAACCTGCTCCTGAATCTTCTCGGTCTCACGCTGGGGCTCAGCGCTTCATTCATCGTTTTAAGCTATGTCCTGAATGAGACCGGTTTTGACAAATTCCACGAAAACAAAAAAAGGATCTACCGGATCCTGACCGAAAAACCGGATGTGAACTGGACGGAGCCGAAAACCTCCTATATCCTCACCGAATACATGACCGATCACATTCCGGAAGTCGAAAAAATTACCTCGATCGGTTACCTGCCCTATGCCCAAATTAAGAAGGGTGAAGAGTTCGAACGGGCAGGTATTTTCCGCACAGCTACCAGCGAAATATTTGACATTTTCACCTTTGAATTTATCGAGGGAAATCCTGCCGAAGCACTGAAAGAGCCGTTCTCCGTAACCATTAGCAAGGATATCGCGGACAAATACTTCCCGGGAGAATCTGCACTGGGCAAAACCCTGGAAATGAACAGCCGCGGTAACCCGTATACCCTGACGGTTACAGGTGTATTTGAAAACATTCCGAGATTGTCCTCCATGAAAGCTGATTTTGTCGGCAACATCGAGCTCAGCTTCCGGGAATATGAACGGGAGGAGTGGTCACGGGACATACGAACCGCCTGGCACCTGGATTTTTTCA
>CAZTES010000199.1:5456-6122 GCA_964612275.1 uncultured Rikenellaceae bacterium | reverse complement strand
GACCAGAACAATCCGGAACACCGGGTTGCTTACGGTCAGTTGACCAAAGGGAAGAAAATCGAAAAGCAGGTAACGGAAACACCTCCTCTTGAGGAATACAATAAATTTACCGTTGTCGGGGAACCGATGTTGCGAAGGGATTCCATGGAAAAGGTAACCGGTAAGGCAAAATTTTCCGGTGACATCCGGCTACCCGGCATGGTGTATGCAAAAGTTCTACGACCCCCTTCGCATGGTGCAACGCTCGCTTCTGTGGATACTTCAGAAGCTGAAGGGATGGAAGGAGTGGATGTGATCCGTGAAGGAGATCTTGTTGCGGTACTGCACGAATCGCCACAGATGGCGGAGATGGCTCTGTCAAGAATAAAGGCAACCTACGCCTACGATGAACTGGCTGTGAATGACAAAACCATCTTCGATCACCTCTTAAGCGTTGCTCCTGAACCCTCCGTTTCAGAGGAAGGGGGTGATCTTGAAACAGGCGAGGAACTTTCCGACCTGGTCATTGAAAGAGAATACCTGAACAGTTATGTAGCCCATGCTCCCCTCGAACCACACACTGCACTGGCTGTGAAGGAGGGTGAACGCATCCGGGTCTGGGCTTCCACTCAAACACCCTTTCCCCTGAAAGATCAGATCACCCGTGAACTGGATATTCCCCCCGAC
>CAZTES010000199.1:0-5446 GCA_964612275.1 uncultured Rikenellaceae bacterium | reverse complement strand
ATGTTCATGTTAAGCCTCCCTTTGTGGGCGGTGGATTTGGCGGAAAAACAAGCAACGGGCAGGCCATTGAAGCAGCACGACTGGCTGTGTTATCCGGCAAACCGGTTATGGTGGCCTGGACCAGGCAGGAAGAGTTTTTTAACGATACCTTCCGCCCTGCTGCAGTGGTAAAGATCAAATCGGGAGTGACAAAATCAGGGGCAATCAGTCTCTGGGACTATTCGGTTTATTTTGCCGGGTCAAGGGGATCAGAACACAACTACAATATTCCCCACTACAAAACCCGGATCTTTAACAGAAGCTGGACCGCTCCTCCCGGAACACACCCCTTTGCCACAGGAGCGTGGCGTGCACCTTCGAACAATACCAATACCCATGCCCGGGAATCGCAGATTGACATCATGGCATCGGCAGCCGGGATCGATCCGCTGGAATTCAGGCTCAATAACCTGAAGGATGAAAAAATGATCGGGGTACTGAAAGCTGCAGCCAAAAAATTTGGGTATACACCGGCACCCTCTCCCAGCAGAAGGGGTTACGGAATCGCATGCGGGATCGATGCCGGAACATACGTGGCACATATCGCTGAAGTAATAGTGAATGAAAAAACCGGTCATGTCCAGGTGGTCCGGGTTGCCTGTGCCCAGAATATGGGGCGGGTGATCAACCCCGAAGGAGCTACCATCCAGATTGAAGGGTGTATCACCATGGGACTGGGATATGCTTTAACCGAAGAGATCCAGTTCAAAGGAGGGGTAATTCATAATAAGAATTTCGACACCTATGAACTGCCGCGTTTCTCCTGGACACCCAAAATCGAAACCATCATCATTGATGCACAGCATGAAGATCCACAGGGTGGCGGTGAACCACCCATCATCTCCATGGGTGCCGTAGTCGCCAATGCCATCTATGATGCCATCGGAGTCAGATTATACCAGCTCCCGATGACACCGGAACGAGTGCTTGAGGCCATTCAGAAAAATGTATAAAACATCAAATTCACAGATCACCATGAAACATCGTACATCCTTTATTTTTACAGGCATCTTGCTGGTAACCATCGTATTGCTGATTCATTCCTGCAAGGTGGCAAACCAAGCGGAAACAGAACCACCAAACATCCTCTTTATCATGGCGGATGACCATGCCTACCAGGCAGTCAGTTGCTACGGGCACGACCTGAATGTGACACCAAACATAGACCGGATTGCACAGGAAGGGGTTATGTTCAGCCACAGTTTTGTCACCAACTCCATTTGTGCCCCCTGCCGTGCCGTGCTGCTGACTGGAAAATACAGCCACGTGAATGGGCACCGCGACAACGCATCCACATTTGACGGAACACAGCAAACATTCCCAAAACTTTTACAGGAAGCAGGCTACCAGACAGCAATGATCGGAAAATGGCACCTGAAAAGCGAACCTACTGGTTTTGATTACTGGAATATTCTTCCCGGTCAGGGAGCATATTACAATCCTGACTTAACGGAGAATGGGGAAAGGAAACAATACAAGGGGTATACCACGAATATCATTACTGACGTGGCACTGGACTGGTTAAAAAATAAGCGGGATGAGACAAAGCCATTTTGCATGCTGCTTCACCATAAAGCCCCCCACCGAAACTGGATGCCGGACACATCCAGGCTTACCCTCTACGATGACAGAACATTTGATATCCCATCAAATTTTCATGATGATTATGCCAGCATGGGCAGGGCTGCCAGAGAGCAGGACATGATGGTCGGAAAAACCATGACGTGGGGTCACGATATGAAGTTCCTTTTTGACCTGAATGGGGACAGCACCGGGCAGAATTACTGGAGACAGCTTGAACGGATGACACCTGAGCAACGTGCTGCATGGGATGCTGCCTATGAACCAAAAAACCAGGCATTGATTGATGCACCCCTGGAAGGAAAGGAACTTGCTGAATGGAAATTCCAGCGCTATATTAAGGATTACCTCAGGACCATCTCTTCAGTGGATGATAACGTTGGAAGGGTACTGGATTACCTCGATCAAGCCGGGCTGACAGAGAATACCATTGTTGTTTATACTTCGGATCAGGGATTTTACCTTGGAGAGCATGGCTGGTTTGATAAACGGTTTATGTATGAACAGTCGTTCCGGATGCCCCTGGTTGTCCGCTATCCCACCGGAATTGAAAAGGGCCAGGTGCTGGACGAGATGGTCATGAACCTCGACTTTGCCCCCACCTTCCTGGATTATGCCGGTGTGCCCATACCGGAAGATATCCAGGGAAGGTCATTCCGTGAAGTGTTGGAGGCAGATCCTCCCAAAGACTGGAGAGAAGCTGTCTATTACCATTATTATGAATACCCCGCCGTCCATAGCGTAAAAAGACACTATGGGGTACGCACTGACCGGTACAAACTGATCCATTTCTACTATAATATCGATGAATGGGAGTTGTATGATCTTCAGAATGACCCGGATGAGATGAACAACATCATCAACGATCCGGAGAATACCGCACTGGTTAATGAGCTGAAAGGGATCCTGCAAAAACTCCAGGATCAGTACGGCGATTCGGAAGAGCTGGCACGGTCGTATTTACCGGAGAAATAACCACAATAACCTAAAAGTGGAAAAATACGTTAATGAACGCTTGGCAAATCTTCGGTCCATGTAAAAATTTCCCGTTTTATAACATCGCAGTTGGCCCGTTATATAAGGATTATATTAAACCCAGGGCTACCAATATGTAGCTCCTATGGAGCTAATTATGCATCAAGTTTATATTTTCCACATTATGTTTATATTTACTTCTCTATGTTTATATTCTCCTCAATACTATTGATATGTTAGGAACCCTTGATTACATTTTCATCGCACTTTATTTCCTTGTCATTCTGATTGTCGGTTTCTGGAGCGGTAAGAACCAGGAAAAAGAAGACTACCTGATCGCAGGACGAAAACTGAAATCATTTCAGGCTACCACCACCATCTTTTCCAGCAGGATCGGTGCTGCCATTTTATTGACTTACACTGCTCTGGTGTATCTTTACGGACTGGGTGCGCTGTGGTATTTTATCGGCTCTATATTTGGCCTCTTCGTCTTCTATTTCTTCGGGTTGAAGGTAAAAAAGCTGGCGGATGAACAGAAGTTTTACACTCTCCCTGATTTCTTTTTCTTTCTGAAGGGACGGTTTGCAGGCTACCTGGCAACCATCATCACCATCATCATTATGTTCGGATGGGTTGTCCTGAATTTTACAGCCGGAGCAAAACTGGTTGAAGAATATACACCCATCAGTTTTGAATTTTCTGTCATCATCGTCGGGGTTATCATTTTGATCTATTTACTGATCGGTGGGTTCAGGGCAGTGGTAAAGACGGATATTATTCAAACCATTGGGATTTTTCTTCTTTTCATTTTAATGGTATATCTCCTGATTAAAACGGAAACCAAACCCAAACTGCTCTTCATGGACCTCTTCAGAATCCCTGCTCAGGAGATCATCAGTTTCTTCCTTGCCGGTTTCTTCATTCCAATGGCTTCTCCTGAATTGTGGCAGAGAGTGTATGCTATCAAGGACAACAAACATTTTAAACGAAGCCTGTTTCTCTCCTCGCTCTTTTATTTTATCATCGGTTTTATTTTGTTAATGATCGGACTGGTCATTCGTATCGATATACCCAACATTGAGCCGGACACTTCTCTGATCGTAGGTTTTAGCCGGTTACTCCCCGTTGGTTTAGCCGGACTTTCAGTCGTGATTATTTATTCCTCTGTATCCTCTTCAGCAGATACTTACATGTTTACCACGGCTGCTTCGGTAACCCAGGATTTTCTGGAGAAAACGGGACTCTTAAAGAAGGATAAACTTTTTTTCATGATGCGGGTGTCGATGGCTGTGCTCATGGCATTGGGGATTACCATGGCAATTGTCATCCGGGATATCGTCGATGCCACCTTCTTCTTTGTCTCCATGACTATGTCACTCGGATTCCTGGTCCTGGCAATCTGGATCTATCCAAAGATCAACAGGCACAGTGTTAATTTTTCTATCTTTTTCTGCCTGATTGGAGTGATCGTACCATCGATAATTTTTGGCATATCTACCACGCTTGTCGTTTATGCGATCGGTTTTTGTATTGTCGGATTGCTTTTCGGATTCATCATGAACTGGATAAAACCGCTTCCGGGGTAAGGGGTACAGGCGAAGAATAGTTAAAACAATTCAGTTGATTACTATCTCCTCCCCTGCCCTTTGGGCTTTCCCCCTCCGTGAGGGGGATATAAATTACTTCTACCCAAAAGCCTTTCATTTCTTATATCCGCCGCTGCATAATCCTGCCTGTCGGTCTGGCAGCAATTACCGAACAAAAAATCCCCTCCTGAGTCAGGAGGGGTGGATCCCGCTGAACAGCGGGAGACGGGGTGGTATGATTTTAAATGATCTGTTTTAGATAAATAATAGTTCTAAATATCATTAATCCACCGGAACCTGAAATCTTATTTCCATTCCGGAGCCTGATCAAGCACTTGCTGAAGATTTTTTCTTATTTCCAATTCATCTTCGGTAATGCGTTCATCGCTGATGGGATCCCTCTCAAACGGATCGAGGGGAGGAGAATAAAATCTCCCATCCACATACAGTTTATGATCCTTTGTCCGCACGTACCGGTTTCTCTGGTTGTTCAGAAAATCGGACCACATCGGATCATAGTGGATAAAAACCCAATCCCGTTCACTATATCGTCTGCCCTTTAATAATGGGTAAAAGCTTCTTCCATCCGCTGTTTGGATGTTTACTCCAGCAATTTCTGCCAGTGTGGGGAAAAAGTCGCTGAATTCTATCAGGCACTCTTCCACCCTTCCCTTCCGTATTTTTCGAGGCCATGAGATAACCAAAGGGACATGATTGCCGGTATCGAGTGTTAATCCCTTACCCCCCGGAACATCTCCGGTTACGGTTTTACTGACCAGGCTTCTGTTTGTTCCGTTATCGGCAGTAAAGATCAGAATTGTATTTTTCCTGATTTTTTCTTCATCGAGTTTCTGAATGATTCGTCCGATCACCTTGTCTGTATACCCCATCATATCGGTGAAATACCGGGGATCATTCTTTGTCCTTAATTCCCTGATCTGCCACTCCTCAGAATCGGGTGTTGGTACAAAAGGATCATGGACCAGTACCATAGGGTAATAAACAAAGAAGGGTTTATCCTTATTCCGCTCAATATAATCGATGATGAATTCGCAAAAGAGATCCGGTCCGTATCGATCGTTACCATCCATGAGGTATTCACCATTCCGTATGATCAGCGGATCGGCATACCTGGACCCTCTCTGATCCAGCTGCCACAAACAGTATTCATCGAATCCGAAATGATAAGGGCGGGAAACATCATCCCACCCTTCAGCCCGGTCCTCCCCGGATATCCCGTTCAATTGCCATTTCCCGGCGATACA
>CAZTES010000198.1:0-6130 GCA_964612275.1 uncultured Rikenellaceae bacterium | reverse complement strand
ACTCCGGATTTTCCTGCTCATATTTTTCGCAATCCAGTTCAATGTTAAACTGGAGTGGTGGCTCAAATTTTTCCGTCTGCAGGATCCCGAATGTTTCGTCCTTATGCACCTTTTGCAGAAAGATACCACAGATTGGCAGCGCCATATTTGATCCGGAGCCAAGGCTGAGTGTATGAAAATGAATGCTCCGTTCTTCAAATCCTGTCCATACGCCAATTACAAGGCTTGGGGTTATTCCCATAAACCATCCGTCGGACTGGTTTTGTGTTGTTCCTGTTTTGCCACCAATCTGGTTTGTCAGTTGGTATTTCCAGCGCAACCTGCCGGCTGTTCCTCCATTCACCACCCCTTCCAGCAGGTTAAGCATCAGGTAGGCATTTTCCTCACTGATCGCTTCCTCAATTCTCGACTGAAACCGTGAAATAACATTCCCGTTTTTATCTTCAATGTGCGTAACATACAGTGGTTCGGTATATACTCCCTTGTTGGCAAAGGTAGCATATCCCCCCACCATTTCCGGCAAGGAAACGATCGAGACGCCAAGAAAGATAGAATTGACCGGATCGATGTAACTCCGGAAGCCCATCTTTTCCATAACCTTTATAACAGATTGTGGATTAAACTGTTTCATCAGCCATGCCGAGACATAATTTTCCGACTGGGCCAGTCCCCACTTCAGGGTCACATTTTTTCCCCAGTAGTCTCTGGGACCGGTACTTTTCGGAGTCCAGGTTGAATCATTATCTTTGAATGTCTGGGGTACATTGGGAACCTTATCGCAGGGGGAATAACCATCCTGCATAGCCAGGGTATAAAGAAAGGGTTTAATGGTGCTGCCGATTTGTCGTTTTTGGGAATTTACCGCATCAAACTTGAAATATTTGAAATCCGGACCACCGACATATGCACGGACAAAGCCGGTTTTGGGATCCATTACCATCATTCCCGCCCGGACAAAATGCTTATAGTAGAGGATAGAATCCAATGGCGACATCACGGTATCCACTTCACCGCTCCAGGAAAACACCGTCATTTTCACCGGAGTATTGAAAGCAATAGCGATTGAGTCCTCTGATACACCGGCACTGCTGAGATGTCTGTAACGATCGGTTCGCCGGATGGACGATTGAATAATCACTTCAACGTCTTCATTATCCAGGTCATCCGAAAAAGGAGGATTTTTAAGTCTGCCCATGCTGGCCATGAAGGTATCCTGAAGGTCCTTGCTCAGGTGCTCCACCACCGCTTCCTCAGCGTACTTTTGCAGAACAGAATTAACGGTGGTATAGATCTTCAGCCCATCACTGTAGATGTTGTAATTCGAACCATCGGGCTTATTGTTTTTCCGGCACCAACCATAGAGGGGATTGTTTTCCCATTCGTATACGGCATCATCATACTGCTCCTTTGTAAAGAAGTACCTTCTTTTTGGTTCGGGTTTGATCATGGTGGTTCTGAGGTATTCCCTGAAATAGGTTCCCAGTCCCTGAGTATGTCCTTCCTCTTTGAAATCGAGTTCAATAGGGAGCAACTTCACGGAGTCATAAACCTCCTTCTCCAAATAGCCGTATTTCACCATCTGAGAGAGCACAACGTTTCTTCGTTGCAGGGTTTCATCATATCGTCGCCTGGGATTGTAATAGGCAGAATTTTTCAGCATTCCCATCAGCGTGGCTGATTGTTGAAGGTTCAGGGAGTCCGGTGTGGTGTTAAAATAGACATGGGCGGCTGAGCGTATACCAACTGCCTGGTAGAGAAAATCGAACACATTCAGATACATTGTTATAATCTCCTCTTTGGTATAGCTCTTTTCAAGCTTTGCGGCTGTTTGCCACTCTTTGAATTTTGTCACCACAAGCTTTACTTTTCTGACCAAACCACAGCGATAATAGACCGTGTCTCTTGGAAACAGGTTTTTTGCCAGTTGCTGTGAAATGGTGCTCCCCCCTCCGGCCTCTTTCTGTCTCATGAGAATGGTTCTTACCAGCACCCTTGCCAGTCCTTTCGGATCGATTCCTGAATGTTTGTAGAAACGGATGTCTTCGGTAGCAATCAAGGCATCCAGAATATAGGGCGATATATCATTATACTCGGTCCATGTGCGGTTTTGAATATAGAATTTCCCGAGAAGAGCCCCGTCTTCCGAATAGACTTCTGCAGCCAAGTTGTTTTCAGGGTTTTCAAGTTGTTCAAAAGTGGGCATTGGTCCCAGTTTTTCTTTTGAAATCAGGATGAACAGGATCGTAACACATAGAAAAGGGAAAACATAGATTGCCCAGAGCCAGCGGATATAAATCTTATATTTTGGATTGATATTGTCCATCTTCTTTGCAGGAATTCCCTCTCAAAAATAGTAATAAATAAAGAATATATGATGTAAAATTTGGCAGTATGCTCCCGATTTGTTTTACTTTGTGAAAATTTTCACCCGTTTCATTTTCCCATTGTGATGATCGAAAATTTAGTAATTGTTGAATCTCCTGCCAAAGCAAAGACCATTGAAAAATTCCTTGGAAAAGATTACACCGTGCAGTCATGCTTTGGTCACATCAGGGATCTGGCGAAAAAAAACCTTGGTATTGAAGTTAAAAACAATTATCAGCCACAATATATTGTATCGGATGATAAAAAAAAGGTTGTTTCAGAGTTAAAAAAGTATACCAGGGATGCCCGGGTTGTTTGGCTGGCTTCTGATGAAGATCGTGAAGGGGAAGCCATCGCCTGGCATCTTTGTGAAGTACTGAATCTCAAACCAGAAAACACCCGACGGATTGTGTTTCATGAAATTACCGGAAATGCTATTCAGCAGGCTATACGTGAACCGAGGGGGATCAACAAGGATCTGGTCGATGCCCAGCAGGCCCGGCGTGTGCTTGACCGGCTGGTTGGTTTTGAACTTTCTCCGATTTTGTGGAAAAAAGTACAGCCTGCCTTGTCGGCAGGGCGGGTGCAATCGGTTGCTGTCCGTTTGCTGGTCGAACGGGAAAGGGAAATAATATCTTTTACATCCAGTTCTGCATACCGTATTATTGGACTCTTCCTGTTCAGGGATGAAACAGGGGAGAATAGGTCACTCAAAGCTGAACTCCCCAAACGCTTCCCATCCAGAGAAAAGGCCATTGATTTTCTGAGTAGATGCATTGGAGCTAAGTATAGAATTGTCGATATTTCAACCAGGCCATCCACAAAATCACCAGCTCCTCCATTTACCACATCCACCCTGCAACAGGAGGCCAGCAGAAAATTAGGATTTTCCGTCTCTCAGACCATGTCTGTTGCCCAGCGACTCTATGAGTCGGGAAAAATCACCTATATGCGAACCGACTCGGTGAATCTGTCCAATCTTGCTCTTGGCACTGCAAAAAAAGTAATCGAGAAAGAGTATGGTGACCAATATGTAAAAATCAGAAAGTTTAAAACAAAATCAAAGGGTGCCCAGGAAGCACACGAAGCCATCCGGCCAACCTTCATAACCAATAAAGATATTGTGGGGAAGGCACAGGAAAAAAGGTTGTATGATCTGATCTGGAAACGGACCGTTGCATCGCAGATGAGTGATGCACAAATCGAGAAAACAACGGTAACCATTGATATATCAACCGCTGATGAAAACTTTATTGCTACCGGTGAAGTGGTTACCTTCGACGGATTCCTGAAGGTCTACTTTGAATCACGGGATGATGAAGGTGAAGAAAACGGCAGAGCCATGCTGCCACCGGTTCGGCTACAACAGGAGCTTACCTGTGATTCGATCACCGCAACTGAAAAATTTGCGCCTCCCCCTTTGCGCTATACGGAAGCTACCCTGGTAAAAAAAATGGAAGAACTTGGGATTGGCAGACCCTCTACCTATGCTCCAACAATCTCAACCATACAAAACCGGGGATATGTGGTAAAGGAAGACAGACCGGGAACAAACAGAGAGGTTCATCTCATTACCCTGAAGGATGAAAAGATCCAGGAGGAGAAAAAAACGGAATATGCAGGAAGGGAGAAGGGGAAACTTTTTCCAAATAATATTGGCATCATTGTTAATGATTTCCTGGTTGAACATTTTGAAGACGTCATTAATTATCATTTTACTGCACGGATTGAAAAAGAGTTTGATGAGATTGCTGTTGGAAAACTGGACTGGACAGACATGATTGATACCTTCTATAGTTCCTTTCATAAAAAGGTAGAAACTACCCTGGAAAGTTCAGAAAAGAAAAAAGGGGAGCGGTACCTTGGTGAAGATCCTGGTACAGGGAAAAAGGTATTTGCTAAAATGGGAAGATACGGACCCATTGCCCAGCTGGGTGACAGCCAGGATGAAGAAAAGCCAAAGTTTGCGAGCCTCGTCAAAGGGCAACTTATCGAAAATATTACACTGGAAGAAGCGCTGGAACTGTTTAAATTACCCAGAACCATCGGCACATTTGAAGGAAAGGATCTGGTCATTGGCCTGGGTAAATTCGGACCATATGTCCGGCACGAAGGGAAGTTTTATTCCCTGAAAAAAGGTGTGGATGACCCCCTTACCATTGAGGCAGATCGTGCCATTGAACTGATCCGTGAAAAGAGAGAAGCCGACCAGAAGAGAATCATAAAAACCTTTTCTGAAGATGCAAATCTGTTAGTTCTCCACGGGCGGTACGGACCTTATATCTCTTTCGAAAAGAAAAATTATAAAATACCGCGGAAAATGGATCCTGAAAAATTGAATTACAGCGATTGCCAAGAGATCATTGCACGGCATGATAAATCGGGAAAACCAAAAAATTGACCATGACAACAATGGATCTGAATGACTATTTTCGGCCGGTTAGTATTGAAAAAGCAGACCATTCCTTTTTAGATCAAGAAAACACAGTAGGCCGAAACATTACTATTCATACTCCCAATGAACCAATCGGGGATATTACGCCCTATAACATAGCCATTTTAGGTATTCCCGAAGAGCGGAATTCTCCCAATAAAGGTTCTGCCAAGGCACCGGACAGGATCAGGGGTAAACTTTACCAGCTATACCGGTTCCCTTCAAAGGTAAAACTGATCGATCTGGGGAATCTTATTCCCGGGAGTTCTCCACAGGATACTTATTATGGAATAGCTGACCTGCTTTTTGAACTGACAAACAAAAATATTTTCCCCATCCTTCTGGGGGGAAGTCAGGACCTTACCTACGGGGCATACCTGGCCAGTGAGAAAATGAAAAAACCGATGAACCTGGTAACGATTGATTCACGGATTGATCTGTTGGGGTGTAAGGACGAGTTTTCTTCACAAACCTACCTGCATAAAATCCTTACAGGAAGTTACCTTCAGGATTACACCAACATTGGTCACCAGATCTATTTCAGTGATCAAAATGATCTGGATTACCTTAAAAAATCGTTTTTTAATGCCTACCGGCTTGGTATTGCACGTTCTGCCATGTCAGAAATGGAACCGATTTTCCGTGATGCCACCATGATCAGCCTGGATATTTGTTCCATCAGGCAATCGGATGCTCCGGGTCACTTCAGTGCTACGCCCAATGGTTTCTATGGAGAAGAGATGTGCAAATTATCCATGTATGCCGGATTGAGTGATCGACTCTCAATACTGGGTATCTTTGAAGTAAATCCCGATTACGATATCAACGACCAAACATCGCACCTGTCAGCCCAGGTCTTATGGTATTTCATCGACGGATTTGCCAATAAAAAAACAGAACAACCACGTGATAACACCAGAGAGTTCAGAGAATATATTGTTCACCTGAATGAGATCGACCAGGATCTTGTCTTTTATAAAAGTATCCAGACCAACCGGTGGTGGATAAAAACCCCTGCATTGAAACAACAACCCGCCTTTCCTGAATTCATTTCCTGTTCCTATGAAGATTATCAAAAAGCAAGCAATCAGGAAATTCCGGACAGGTGGTGGAAGGCCTATCAAAAATTCAACTGAATCCGTCAATTATTAGTACAATGATTTACCCTCCTGTCGGCTTGGAGGAAATCGCTCTGGTGCAAAAAAATTCATCTTTTCAAGGAAACTTTATTTTGTAATTTGAGTATAAAGGATTAATTCCGGGTGGGTTATCAACAATTTATCTGTTACCAAAATTTGTTTCAGAACGATATTTTTGTTTATTTTACTGTTT
>CAZTES010000197.1:0-6231 GCA_964612275.1 uncultured Rikenellaceae bacterium | reverse complement strand
GTTACAATGTTTGGTTTCCACTCGTGATACCATCTGATCCTTGCCTGGCTTTCCGGCTGGGTCAGCAGGAGCCAGTCCCTGTTCAGGTCAAACCAGTAATGGTTTGTTCTTCCCCCGGGCCAGCCCTCATTGAATCCACGGTTGTTCGGATCGGTAACCAGGTTTTTGCTTTTGTGCATGTTCGCCCAGGTAGAGTGCCTGACCAGCCCGTCAGGATTGATACATGGATCGATCAGGATGACTGTATGCTCAAGGAGCTCCTCGATCTCCGGTCCCTGGGCTGCTGCAAGGTAATAGGCAGTCACCAGGGATGAGTTTGTTGCACTGGCTTCGTTTCCGTGAACACCATACCCCAGGTTAAGGAAAACGGGCATGTTATCGATAGAAATCCCCTGTGATTGATCCGGGTCACAGAGTTTAAGATGCTCTGAACGGATTGTCTCAAGATTTCTATGGTTCTCAGGTGAGGTAACAACCAGGTGTACCAGTGTTCTTCCCTCATGGGTATGACCATACGGTTCAATAACAACCCGGTCGGATACCCTGGCAATCTCGTTCATGTAAAGCAACAGCTTGTCATGGGTGATGTGCCATTCCCCGACCTGGTGCCCGATAACCGATTCCGGTGTGGGTATGGATTCATCATAAGAGACTCCATCCGGCAGATAATAATCAAGACCCACCTGTGCTGAGATGGATGTGATAAAAAGTGTGCAAAGCACGATAAAAAAAGATTTTTTCATGATATGTAACGTTATAAAATAGTGAATTAGGTAAACGGTATTATGGAAATTCGAATATAAAAATAATCTGTAATATTTTTTGAGTTTTACAGCATAGGAAGGAAATGGATGTGGGATTATTAATGAATAACCCATTGTGCGGTTTAAACATTGGAGGTTCTAACTATTCTCTGTTAGTTTATTTCATTGTTATTAATCTATTTATCAGGCCGATAGGCCTGTAATATTGCAGCACAGGGCATCGCCCTGTGTTTTAGGAGAATAAATTATTCGAAGCCCTTCAGGCTATTTATATTAGACCATAACTTTCGATTAATGTTACTATACAAACCGCACAACGCGTTAATGAATAATCCGGTTTAATTGGCAACGTTCAACCTCATAAACAGAGGAAGGTAGCCGAGTACGGCAATGAAGGAGAAAACCAGCCCTCCCATGGCTCCTGCGGCAAATGCAAACCAGAACACTTCATTCTGGCCTGCCCATACGAAAGGAACCAGACCGAGAATGGTCGATACCACGGTAAGAAAAACAGGAATGATCTTATGGTTGAATGCTTTCAGGTACAACTTCAGGTTTCCCTTTGAATGCCCGGAATGAAATTCATTAGATGACTCGAGGGACTGCCCAGGCTCACCCGGTGAGTTAACTACCCGGCGGAAATTGTTGTAGTCGTTGATGATATACAGACCCGAATTGACGACAATACCGCTCAGTAATATAAAAGAGGCAAATCCACCCTGGTCGAAATTGAAATCAAACAGGTAAAAGGTCAGGAACACACCGATAAATGATATCGGGATCATCCCGATGATGGCGAGGGGTTGAACGAACGATTCCAGCAAAATACTGCAAATGAAATAGATGACCAGAATTACCAGGAAAAGAAGGTAGTACTGCTTTCTCTCCCCGGCATACCAGCCGCCCCACCCCTGGATCTCTGCTTTGTAACCAAGAGGCAATAATTGATTCATCTCCTCCGTATGGGTTTCCATAACTCTCTGTGCCAATTGCCCCACACCGATAAAATCATAGGCCACAACCAGACGGTACTGCTGGTTGTATTTATAGATGTTGTTTCCTGTTCGCTGTTTATCAATTGTGCTTAAGGACTTTGATTTTAAAGAAGTTTTGCCAATTTGTACCGGGTTATTGTTCAGATCCCAGGTATTAAAAATCCCTGCATTGTCCGAAACCAGGGTAACCGGCTGGGCTTCACCATTGTGGAAAACTTTAGCCAAAGACCGGTGAAACATCCGGTCATTCAGATAGCCATAATAAGAAGTAAGCGGGATATTGTATAGCCCGAATTGTTCGAGGTTAAATTTAATATAATATTCATGCAGGGATGTAACACTCCATCCCCCTGATCCGGTGATATCTGCCACCTGGATCCTCGGGTTTTCCAACAATTTCTTACGCAGCAGTTCTGCGTATTGATACAGCTGGTCGTAATTATACCCTTCGAGAGTGATCCGGCTGTTCCTGTAGTCACTATACAGGGCGTTTGAAAAGCCCCGCCCGACACCATAAATGCTCCAGTCGAGCCCTCCGAAATTGACCGCTTTCGAAGTCAGCTCTTCTTTGAGCCTGTAAGGAAACGCTCCGTCTTCATATTCGGGTTTAAAGTAAACAACAATCGATGAGTTCCTGTATCCTGTAACGGAGGTCTGGAACATTTCCACTTCATCATACCTGCTGATCTGGTTTTCCATTTTGGAAATGGCCTCATTTAGCTGATGTACCGTTGAACCCTCTGGCATTTGCCCCCGGATGTAGAGTGTTGTCCTTTGAGGGCTTGAATAGAATGACCGGTCGTAGACGTGTTCGGAAAACAGACGTAGTGTTCCCCCGGTGATTTTCTCCACTATGGGTCGGGCATTTTCCTGGTACCAGCTGCTTCCCAGCGTGTTGTTGTAAAACCGGCCCAGGATATTCTCCTTTTCGATATGATCGGGGAGAAGATAGAGAGGAATACCGAAACCAAAGACAAGAAGCAGGATAAAGAGCCATTTAAACTTTTTACCAAATAAAATAGAACGCTCATAGACCCCTGTAATCCGGATTATTCTTCGCTTTCTCCGGATGGATTTTACACCTGACAAAGCATGAAGTTTGATTTTATCCATTAATGCAGGAATGAAAAACAAGGCGATCAGCAGAGATACGGTCAGGTTGACCATAACCACAAGGGCAAAATCGGTTAAATTGACGCGTTGTTCCTCCTCCAGGAAAAAGAGTATGCTCAGCGCACCGATGGTGGTCAGTGTAGCTGCGAGAATCGCAAGGAAAACCTTTCTGTTCCGGCTATGCAGGATGTGATCGATCATTACAATGCTGTTGTCGATGATGATGCCGAATGAAACGGTAATCCCTGCCAGGGAATAGAGGTGTATCTCTATCTTAAAAAGGTAGTAGAATATGCAGGCAATAATGAGGTTTGCAATAAGGCTTATAAAAATGAGAAGAAGATAACGGGATTGACGGCTGATCAGGAGGACAAAGGTTAACAGGATCACCATGGAGAAGAGGGTACGCAGTGCTATTTTCCGGATCTCTTTTGAAATGTATTCGGTAGCATCATAGGAAAGCAAAATAGAGTATCCGGGAGGAAGGTTCTTCTTTATGGTTTCTATACCGGATTTCACATCTGCCGCCAGTTTAAGGTTGTTCACCTCTTTTTCCGGATAAACCACCATGTATATCGTGTTCAACCCATTGATCCGGTAGTAGGAATAAGGGAGTTGTTCCCTGTACCTGACTTTCGCCAGATCGGTCAGGTAAATGATCCGGTCGTTAATTTTTTTCACGGGAATCTTGTCCCAGGCAGGCTCTCCTGTCATCCCGGTCTGAATAAAAACAGGCAGCTCTTTTTCATAGTCCTGATCGGGAAGTCTGACCGATCCGGTCCCGATAAAATCTTCCCTGAAAAAGGAATGTATGGATTCTTCTATTTCACCTGCAGTGATTCCAAGGGTATGGATGAGTTCAACATCAAACCGGATCTCCCATTCGTAGGGTACAGCGCCATATACC
Organism: uncultured Rikenellaceae bacterium; assembly: GCA_964612275.1. GTDB lineage: Bacteria > Bacteroidota > Bacteroidia > Bacteroidales > VadinHA17. The sequence continues at coordinate 2,452 of CAZTES010000197.1, read as the reverse complement.
CTGATCTCTTTGATGCCTTTTATCGATGAAAGTCCTGGAACGATGTTGTTCTCGGCATAGCTTTGGATATAATAGGGACTGGCGCTGGCATTCAGGTTATAGGTAAGGACCGGACGGATATTCCTGCCCTCTGTGCTCATGGATAGTTCGGGGTACGTGACCTGTTCAGGCAGGTCGGGATAAACCCTGCGGATCAATGTCGCCACTTCGAATCTGACGGCATCGGGGTTTGTGTGTTTTTTAAACGACAACTCAATGGTACCATGACCTCTGTAAGATACGGAATTCATTTCCCGAATACCCCTTACAGAATTGAACATACCTTCCAGCCGGGTGGTCACCTCCTGCTCGATCACCCTTGCGGAAGCATTTGGCCAGTTGAATGTAACGGTCAGGGATGGCAGTGACCTGGATGGCTCAAGCTGAAGATTGATGACCGGAAGCACACTGATACCGATCAGTATCAGGGCTGCAAAAACAACAATCACTGAAAACGATGAAAATCCTTTCCCGGTTTTTAAAGAAGGGTTCATTTTATTTATCCCGAAGTAAATTGTCAATTATTGCTTGTTTAATATCTGAAAGCCATGTCTTAATTTGGCTAATATTTGTTGTTATCTCCCTCATAGTTACAAATATAGCAATTTTGTCATTTAATAAATATTTTTTTTTCAACCTTGTACCCAAACCGGTTGTAATTACCCTTTCACCCACAACTCAATGCCATTTTGGCGGATTTTTGAAAATTCCAGTCGAACCCTGCCCGCCGGACAGGCGGGAATCCCGCCAACGGCGGAGGGTTAAATATAAATGCCATAAGCAGAATAATTCAACCCCTTTAGGGTTGGGAGGACCACGGCATTTTAACCACCGGTTAACACCGGTGGCTAATCATTGTTATACCCCTGGCGGGGTATATACGGGATAATGTCAAAATAAAATCGGAGTTTGCTTCGCGGTTTATACCCGTGATTTTCCGGGCGCAATCTTTTCAAACAATTCAATAGAACTCATTCAGATTATATTCAATAAAACTCATTTCCTGGTCAAGTGTAAATGCGATTATCCTCTGTTTTTCTTTATCAAGAGCAAATGAACATATACTATGGTCAAGTGTAATTCTCCGTAAAGGTGTACCTGCCCAGTCAAACATAAAAATCTCATTTGGGTAATATAATACAGCATTGTTATCAACCCAACTGAATCCTTTGTGTCCATGATAAAGAATATAAATATATTTATCATCAAAATGAGGAGGATTAAAATAACCGTAATAAGTATTATTTTCCAATTGCAACTGTTCTTTATAATCAATTTCATCAGGTCCACTCATATTGATTACGCTGTTTTCATAGTTCAGATCATAAATTGATAAAATATCAAAATAAATATAGGCAACAACCATTTTATTGATGTTATGATTTATACGAGCGAAATACCTATCAAGCTTAGAGGAAAAAGGAGTATTATAATTATTATAATTGATTGATTTTCTTGCAATTAAATTGTTACCAAAACTAGAAGTTTCTTTTCCAGATTGATTGAATAATAATATAAGGCTGTCTTCAGGGTGAGGAATGCCATACAACTTTTCTTCATTATAAATTACTAAATCCTGAACCGGAAAATATTTTTGAGGAAATGATAATATAAAGGAAGGTTTATATTTGTTATTGTTTAGTACACTGTCAATTTCATATTGCCATAAAATATTTTTTTCCCAATCTATTATATTTATTGTCCTGTTTTCTTCATCCATTGCGTGTGTACCTACATAATATATTTCATGTGGCCCTTTTCCCCTTGGACAAAATGTTGTTATCAGGTTAAGTTTATCTTTGTGGAACAAAGAGACAAAATTATCAGTCGTATGTGAATTAATTACAATTAAAAATGTATCTATTATTTCAAGATCTACCATTCTGTAATATTCAGTGATGTTAAGACTTTTGGATTCTAATTTTATCTCTTCTTTAAAAGAATTAAACTCAATTTTGTCTAATTCGGATTCTTTACAGGCAGACACCAAAACAGATAAGAATATGAGTACGGAATAATAATTTACTGTAATTATCCTCATATATACAATTCTTTAAGTCGTTCGTTAAAAAGGCAATTCATAGCAAACTATATCACCCACTTCAGGTGAAAAAGTGATTATGCGCTTGTATTGCCGGTCAATTACAAGTGAGGTTACTGAAAACTCAAAATTAATCAGTGCGACCGGATTTCCTTTCCAATCAAATACATGAAGCTTCTTCGGGAATGTGGGTATAGGATTTCCGTATGTATCCATGATTCGTTTTTTCTCGCCATTATACAAACAATAAATATTATTCTCATCTGAAAACATATCAAAATAGGTTAAAATTAATTCAGGATCTGTATTGCTTGGTTTTTGGTTAATTATATTCGGACCCTGAATGAAGTTAATAATATTTCCCTTGTTATC
>CAZTES010000196.1:2015-6243 GCA_964612275.1 uncultured Rikenellaceae bacterium | reverse complement strand
TTACATTGAGTTAAAACTCATTGTGCGTTATTATTATAGAAAAGCAAAAATAATTCATGAGTCCCGTAGGGACGACATGTCTTTAGAAGTAAAAATAAGTCGTTAAAGAGCGCTGTAGGTGCGACATGTTAAAACTTCGTCAAACCATTCCAAATTCTCTCTATCCGCCTGGCGGATCGGGGTACGACTCTTAATGCCTGGCAGATGTTCGGTCCATGAAACGGTTTCCCGCTATATAACATCACAGTTGGACCGGGGATTGCTTATTGCATTAATCCCAGGGTTGCCTGCCAGCCGGGCAGGCGGGCGGTCGCTTTCGCTCTCTTACCCTGGGCTATTCATATTTGATCCCCTTCGGGGATCGTTCATTACAAAAGATCAAGAAACAAACTGCATAATATTGAGTAAGCCCCTGCCTTTCTGGCGGTTGACCTCCTTTAAGTCACTCATTAGACACCAACACTATTTTTCCCGTACTATTTCTTAATATTGATCTGGTCAACTTTTTCAAAATGGTCACTATAGGGACCGATCATCGATTCATGTGCTCCGAGCACGAGGAGTCCTTTCTCATGCAAAGAGTTCAGGAAATATTTAAACAGCTTGTTCTGCAGAGAGAAATTAAAATAGATGATCACATTCCTGCAGAGGATCAAATCGAATTGTCCGATGGGTGGATCTTCCGGAGAAACCAGGTTATGCCACAAGAAGACCGGCTTCTTTAACAGGAACTCATTCATGGTGATGGTGTCCCTGATCTTGTCGATGGAGAAATAGTTGGAGTAGGGGACATCATTGAGTTGCTTTGATCCGGGAATTTTCTTGATTACTTTATCGAAATTATCGAGATAATTCAAATTGAAACGGTAGTTATAAACCCCTCTTTTTGCAACCTCAAGGGCTTTTGAGTTGATGTCCGTACCAACAATCTCTGCTTTTTCAAACAGTCCGAGCTCATTCATCAGGATCATCATGGAATAGACCTCCTGGCCGGTTGAACAGCCGGCATGCCAGATCCTCAACCGGTCACTTTTCCTGAATTTTGGGAGGATGCTGTATCGCAGGGTTTGCCAGACAGCAGGATCGCGGAACAGTTCCGTTGTATTCACCGTGATCTCGTAGACGACGGATTCACGAAACTCCGGATCACGCTTCATTGCTTCCAGCAATGCCTGCAGCTCCAGGTCATGGTCTACCAGAACCTTGGAGATTCTTCGCATGAGTGATTTATAGGAGTATTCTGTAAAATCGTAAAGCGATAACTCCTTCAGGGTGTTTACAAAAATTGATATATCTTCTTCCGCCAGGATCATTGGTGTAATTCCAGTAGTATAGGCTGATGATCAGCATGCTCGAATGAAAGATCAATGGTTCTTACTGAGGAGAAGTGCAGGTTTGGTGATAAAAGAAAATAATCGAGGATCGTTAATGTAGATTGCTCCGGGTCGTATGGTGTAGCAAGGTTTCGATTCGTTGGGACCGATTGATAATAAATCCATTTCCACTCTTCCGGCATGAAATCGTCCGCAATGGTATTGAGTTGAAAGCGTTCATAGGTCAGTTCAGCTGAGAATTCATTCGGGGAGAATCCCGGAGGATTCTGGTTCCAGTCGGCTCCTACGATGATGTAGTTCCCTTTTCCGTATTCATCGAGGAGGAATTGTTTCAGGTAGTCCATCTCCTGGGCTTTCAGGCTGCCATCATCGAAAGCTGATTTGTGAGAGTTAATTACCAGGAGTTCCTTCCCATCCGGCATTGGGTATCGATTTACCAGGAAACATCGGTCCAGCATAAAGAGGTTGGTGGGCCAGGAATAATCTCCGGGGAAATTGTACCTCACGGATGAGGAAGGGAGGTGTTTGCTCAAGGTTAACAGCCCTGAATTGACCATTCCCATTGGGGAAGTGGGTGGCAACGGAACAAATTTCACCCTGTAGTTCAGGGCAAAAAAGGGATGATGATCCGGAAGGGTAGTATCCAATGTATCGACCTCATTGATCCGGTAGGTTCGTTTTGACTTTTGATCCACCTCCTGGAGCAGGATAAAATCACACGAGTCGTTTTCCAGCAGGAACTGCCGGATGAAGGCAAGATTATTCAGGGTTGTCGTCCGGGATGTCCTGACCTGTGAACCGCCATCATAGAAAAAATCCATATCCTTTCCCAGCCCGCAATATCCGATATTCCATAACAGCAATGAAAGCTTGTCTGCAGTATCGATGGTATCGGGTTGATCCGACTCAAACAGGATCTCTTTTTCCGGTGGTTTGTAATCGGTGAGCATGGCATATACCAGAAACAGACCAAATAAAATGATCAGGATTACCAGCGCCAGGACTATTTTTTTCACGATTTTCATGGCATCATAAATGAGTTGAAACTCAACGAATATAGCTATTTTCACTTGTTTATCCTACAGTAAAAAAGAATCGGGATAATTTTGTGTGATTGGTAATATTAAATATCTTTGAGATCGACCCTATAGCTGTTCAGACATGAAATTTGGCGTAGTCATATTTCCCGGTTCCAATTGCGATCATGATATGATCTATGTTTTGCGGGAGATCATGGAACAGGAAGTTTATGAGCTGTGGCATAAGGAGAAGGATCTTCAGGGGGTGGAAGTCGTTGTTCTGCCCGGAGGATTTTCATATGGTGATTATTTACGATCCGGTGCCATTGCCAGGTATTCGCCTATTATGGAAAGCGTTATAGGGTTTGCCCGGAGGGGAGGATATGTCTTTGGTGTGTGTAACGGATTTCAGATACTGTGTGAAGCCGGATTACTGCCCGGAGCCCTGCTCCATAATATGGGACAAAAATTCATAGCAAAAAATATCTACATCATTCCCGAAAATAACTCCTGCGCGGTTAATTCTATCCTGGATAAGTCGAAATCGCTCAAAATACCGATCGCCCATGGCGAGGGGAGGTTTTATGCTGCTGAAAAAGACCTGATCGAAATGAGACACAATGATCAGATCCTGTTCCGCTATTGCAACGACCAGGGTATTGTAACCGAAGAAGCCAACCCGAACGGATCGGTTGAAAACATTGCCGGAGTATGCAATGCAGACAGAAATGTTTTTGGCATGATGCCCCATCCGGAACGAGCAGCTGATGATGAACTGGGGAATACCGACGGGAGGGTGATTTTCGAATCCATTATCCGGCTGCTCCAGGAGAAAAAAATCAGCGTGTATAATTAATCCATCCAGTCTGCAGAAATGCTGACTATAAAACCTGAACCACAACGATTGATGCAAGAAACAATACGAACAGGATATCACACAGCCAGGGGGATCTTATGGAAATGAAAAAATTGGTAAATAAATAGGATAAAGGAATAAACAGGATAAAGATCAGCTCTACAGATGCAGAAGGTGCAAAGAAATAGATAATCAGCGTGATAATAAATATCCACAACATAATTTTCAAATACTTTCTTGAGCTGATCTTTTTCCCTGAATACGCCCGGATCATATATAGGCTGCAAACCAGGATCATCAGTCCCAGAAAAGAAAAAGACAGAAGATGGGAATGGTTAAAACCTCCGAAATGATAAGGTTCAGTGAGGTTCTCCATAAAATTTGAAATCAGGCTCATGATCTCTCCCTGAATCAGGTAATGGATGGCGATGGTAAGGGCCAGTGGAGTGGTGAATCCGAAGATAGTGACCAGCCATTCTCTCCAGACAAATGGTCTTAGAATAACCATGCCGATCCATAACACAGGGAGGTAAAAGATCAGGTTTACATAAAACAAACTTCCCAATCCGATCAAAATGCCGGCATCAAAATATTGAAATGATGTTTTTGAGTTTTTATAGGTGCCAAACATTCTGTCAATAGCAACCATCAGGAAAAGGCTTGCCAGAAGCACCGGGTTTACCCGTTGGAGTGAAACAAAAATGGATGATCCCAATATAAAAAATAGTGCCGGCAGGTAGGTCCGCTGATTGATAAAAAAATAGGTTGTGTTTAACCTGACCAGCAAACTCCCCAGGATAAGCGATAAAAGGAAGCCGGCGATGACCGACAGGATCGGCAGGTCATAAAGAAACTCACCTGTCCAGTGATAAAATGGCAGGGAATGTGTGTCGAACGGGAAATTTACCGCTTCAGGAACAACCACCGCTTTTAACCAGAAAACCATACCTGTAAGCAGTATCAGAAACAACACGAAGGGCTTTATCCCTTTATATGAACTAACAATCATTACCTGTTGT
>CAZTES010000196.1:0-1915 GCA_964612275.1 uncultured Rikenellaceae bacterium | reverse complement strand
CTGACAGTTGGCCCGTTTTATTCTGGTTACACCAAACCCAGGGTTGCTCATGCTATCGCAGGATTGCCCTGGGCTAATAGCTTACGTTCCTCCGGAGCTAAATCTGTCTTGTCCTTTCTAACTACTTAATTTCTAATCAATCTGTCATTTATGTGCTTTACCGGAGCTTCATATTACATAAAGTCAAAACCAATATCTTTCCGGCAGAACATCTTCTCAAATTTGATGATCCCGGCGCTTTCATAGCAATTATCGAGAGCCTCCTGCATGTTCTTGCCGTAGGAGCTGACCGCCACGACTCTGCCACCCGAGGTAAGCATCTTTTTCTTTTCCGACCGTGTTCCTGCATGAAAAACGATGCTTTTCACAACTTTATCCAGGTTCTTTATCTCCTTTCCTTTTTCATAGCTTCCCGGATAACCACCGGAAGAGATCACAACCGTACAAACCGTCTGTTTATCGATAGCAAGCTTATGTTTCTTCAGCTCTCCTCTGCTGGCAGCGGCAAGCAGTTCGACCAGGTCACTTTTTATCCTGGGGATTACCACCTGGGCTTCAGGATCACCCATACGCACGTTATACTCAACCACATAAGGATTACCCTTTACATTCATTAATCCAAAATAGAGAAAACCGATATAGTGGATCCCTTCCTTTTTCAAGCCGGCAATGGTTCGTCTGATGATCCTTTTTTCCACTTTCTTAAGAAAAGAAGCATTGGCAAACGGAACGGGTGAGACGGCTCCCATCCCACCGGTATTTAAGCCTGTGTCACCCTCTCCGGCACGCTTATAGTCTTTTGCTTCCGGGAAGATCAGGTAATGGTTCCCATCTGTAAGCACAAAAACCGATGCTTCAATGCCATTCAGGAATTCCTCGATGACAACGGTTTTGCTTGCTTCCCCGAATTTTCCATTCAGCATATCAGCAAGTTCTTCTTCAGCCTGAGCCGTGGATTCCACGATAACAACTCCTTTTCCGGCTGCCAGCCCGTCGGCTTTCAATACATAGGGAGGAATGAGGTTTTGAAGAAAATCATATCCTTCCTTGATGTTCTCTTTGCTGACAGCCAGGTATCCGGCAGTTGGAATTTTATATTTTTTCATGAAATCATTGGCAAACCGTTTACTCCCTTCGAGCATTGCCCCGGCTTTTAACGGACCGATTACCATAATATCTTTCAATTCTGGTTTTTCCAGGAAGTAATCATGAATCCCCTTCACCAGCGGATCTTCCGGACCAACAACAACAAGTGAGATATCATGGGCTACCGCAAACTCACCAAGGGACTCAAAATCATTTACACCAATTTCCACGTTGGTCGCGAGCATTGCTGTTCCTGCATTGCCCGGTGCTATGAACAGCCGGTCTGTTTTTGCACTTTGGGCAATCTTCCAGGCAAGGGTATGCTCCCGGCCGCCCGATCCAAGAATGAGTATGTTCATGAGAATTGATTCCTTTTATTCGAAACAGTAAACTTATAAATTAAGAGGCACATAGCGATCATTTAAGACGGGAATTTTGATTTTTCGTTCTGGAAATTCTAAATATGCGTATGATGATGATAATAATTAACAACCCCGGATGCCTGCCAGTCCGGCAGGGGGTTGAATACAAATTTATTGTATAACTCAAACCTATGACTCTTCCATAACGGGCAGCCTGGACTTTTGGTCGAAACGATCTGAACCATAACGGATGGGGTTTGCTACCTACTCGTCGCCCCATCTGTCGCATAGCGATTCCTACGGAAAAGTGGAGCGACGAGGGACGAATCGTAGTGCCCCGTCCGCCAGCCGGCAGACCGGGGTACGAATCTTAATGCCTGGCAGATGTTCGGTCCATGAAACGATTTCACGCTATACACCATGGCAGTTGGCCCGGTTTGGTTTGTTGATATCCAACCAGGGGCTAT
>CAZTES010000195.1:0-6249 GCA_964612275.1 uncultured Rikenellaceae bacterium | reverse complement strand
GGATACTGACCCGGATGTAACAGGTGTTTGATTAGCGTATCTTTTCCACAAACATTTTCAATTTCCACTTTTACCTGTCCTTCTTCTGTTCCCATGTCCAGCAGGATGGAATGTGTTCCCTGCCCGGAGGTCATTGTTGCACCCGGCGGTACAAACCAGGTATACGTATTACCGGATAGTTCAGGAACCGAGTAAGCCATTCCCGTCTGGTTATCGGTAAAAAAGTGATCCCCTGTGATCTGATACTCTTTCAGTTTGACAGGATATTCCAGCTCATAATTTCCGCATGCTGTGGTAATGTTACACGCAACAGTCCCCTCCTCGCAGCCCCAATTTACTGATACAGCATTGGAATCAGCAGAACTGGTGATTTCAGCACCTGAAGGTAGAGACCAGGAATAGGATGAACCCGGATCATAGGGTAGTTGATACAGCAGCTCCTGTTGCGCTGGGTATACCTCATCCGGGCCCACTATTTTCAAGTAATTTTCAGACGAATAGGCCCTGACATAATCGATTTCCATGGTTTGTGGAAAGACGGTGGTCGCATCGGGATTGCCTGGCCAGTCGCCACCTACAGCGATATTCAATATGATAAAAAACTCAGCATCAAATTCACTCTTGTCCTGGGAAGAAATATCCAGTGAATAGTACTGCTCACCATCCATGAACCACTTGATCTGCTGGGCATTCCACTCGATTGAAAAAAGATGAAAATTATCGGCATAGATACCGGATGAAAGTATTTTCGAACCACCAACGTATGCATGGCTTCCATTGTAATCTTCCCAGTGGGCTGTGCCGTGGATTGTTTTGTCGTTATCCCCCCCTCCGATCATCTCCATGATATCGATCTCACCGCATGCCGGCCATGCTGTGGTTTGAAAATTTTTTCCCAGCATCCAAAAAGCGGGCCATATGCCTTTTCCGTATGGTAGCTTGACCCTGGCTTCCACTTTTCCATACTGCCAGTATCCCCCATTCTGATAAGTGATCATTCGGGCTGATGTGTAATCGTTCCCTCCAAATGATTCTTCTTTGGCGGTTATCACCAGCTTACCATCCATCACTTCTGCATTGTTAGTGCCATCGCGATAATATTGCAGTTCGTTGTTATACCAGTTTCCACCCGTTTCAAAGGTCCATTTGTTTGGATCCGGCAGACCGGTATAGTCAAATTCATCCGACCATACCAGTTCGAGGCACTGAGAAAAGAGAATATCAGGAACTAAAATGAAGAATGTAAGAACCAACAGTTTTACATGAATCAACCGTTTGGATGCATGTTTTTTCATTGTTTGTATAAGCCTTTTTATGCAGTTTAACAATGAACAAATGTACTGAACCATCCGGTTTTTTCAATGGTTTTATGATAAAACCTGCACCGGAAACTCGCAACCCGAATTGTCGCATAGCGATTCTCCATAAGAGTCCTGTAGAGCTTCCCATTACTCGTACTATGAACTTCTACCACACAATCCATCGCTCAATCATAGCACGAGGGCATTTGAGGTAATTCCAATTGCTTGAATAATAAAAAAAAGTTTTAATTTTATATTGTAATTCCAACAACGGCAAAAATTAGGGTACTCCCAGTTTACACTTAGCAAAGTGAAAAAAAGAATTCTCGTTTTCATATTGTTTACCATTTCAGGCAACATAATTTGGGCTCAAACGGATTTTCGACCCGGTTATATCATCACCAATGATTTTGATACCATCCAGGGATTGATTGACTACAGGGGAGATATCAGAAATTCAACTTTATGCCAATTCAAACCTGACCCCTCAACTGAACCACAAACCTACTACCCCTCGGATATCAAGGGCTACAGATTCATCGATGGCAAGTATTATACATCAAGAGTAATTCATAAAGAAGGCTCCAGAGAAAGACTATTCCTTGAATATCTGGTACATGGTATTGCAGATTTGTATTATTACCGGGATAATACTGGGGACCATTATCTTATCGAGAAAGAAGGTGAGAATTTTATTGAACTTACAAATGTACAGGTTGAGGTCTATAGAAACGATAAGAAATATTTTATACCATCAAATAGCTATATAGGGCTTCTGAAAGCTACATTTTCTGATTGCGAAGAGATCCTGCCTGAAATCGATAAGGTTAAGTTTAAACACAATGATTTAATTAACATTACTTCAGATTATCATTCGATAGTGTGTGAAGGGGAAGATTGTATCATTTATGAAAAAAAACTTCCGGTTGTCTCACTTTCGATTGGTCCTGTTATAGGATTAAATTATGCAAGCTTAAAATACTTTATCGTCGAATTATACCCTGATCTCGACTTCAGGTCAGATTGGAGTTTGCGAGGCGGAGTTTCCTTAAACCTGCAAAGCCCCAGGCTCAATGAAAAGATATCTTTTCAGATAGATGCAGTAATAATGAACAATTATTTTTATGCTTTCGATAAACAGGAGAACACCTTAGTAGATGAAATAACCTATAATGATGTGCATATTCATTTGTCAACATTGAAGCTCTCTCTGTTATTAAAGTATACTTACCCGAAAGGTAAGATCGTTCCAACTGTATTTGCAGGCTTTGTAGGGGATTTTAGATTAAAATCAGATAACCTCCGAATCTTTGAACGTGATATTGAATCAATAGTTTTTCGTTATGATTATACCGATATTCCAATGAGCGATATTTCTATGGGAATTCAAACAGGTTTAGGGTTAAATTATATACTTGATCCTTCAAAGACTCTTTCTTTGCAGTTTTATTATGAATATATCCAAGGCAATTATTCCAGTGAGATCCTGAGTAAAACCAGTCATTTCGGTGTACGATTGGGAATGTATCTTTCCATACCATTAAGATAATCAATGCAATCGATTACCAAGCATATCATCATAAAAGTATTCATTGTTGCACTATTTTCTGCAATTATACTAATGTGTCAAAAAGAGGTGATTTCAGAAAGAGATTACCCCAGGTTGCAGACTTTAAAAGTTACGAATATTACCAGATCAGGTGTAGTTTTCAATGCTGAAATTATTACAGAAGGTGATTGGGAGATCATTGACCATGGATTTGTCTGGGAGGAATCGAGAGCATTATCTCTTGAATTTTCGGAGATGGTATCCTTGGGACCAGTTCAAAAAATTGGCAAATTCAGTGTTAAAATTTCAACAACTATTGAGAAAGGAATCCTGTACTATGTTAAAGCCTATATCAAAACTTCAGATAGACTAATTTATGCTCAGGAGGTAACTTTTATTGGTTCGGGAAGTTGTGGTCCTGTAATTGAACGCTTTGAACCACAAAATGGTGATGTTGGAGATACTATTACAATAATTGGGAACAATTATAGCAGGTTTATTGAGAAAATGGTTGTAGAATTTGGCAACCATAGATCTCAAATTACCTATTTGTCAGGGGATACTTTAAATACTATTGTCCCGGAATATTTTGATGATACTTCAACATTTATATTTGTATCGATTTTAGGTAACTCAACAACGAGTGAAAATACCTTTTTACTGAATCCTCCGAAAATCCATTCATTTGAACCTGTATCAGGGTATCAAAATGATGAAATTACCATCATTGGGAAAAATTTTATTCCTAATCATACTGAATTATATTTTGATTCAACTCAAATAGAGATTAGAAGTTTGAAGAGTACATCTCTTCAATGCGTTATTCCTTCTGATTTTCTGCCAAAATATTATTATGTATCAATTAAAGTATTTGAAAGAGAAGTCATTGCTTCTGATAGTTTTCTTGTTCTGACAGCTAAAGAGTTTGTTTTTAACCAGTGAGATGGTATTTAGGCACCCAGCAATTAAAGCTACCAACAACGAATTATGAATAGAGTCATCATTTTAATATTCGTAATGATTCTTATACTGTTTTCCTGTGAAAAAGAGATCAACAATTCCGGTCTTCACAGAGGACTTGTCGCATATTATCCCTTTGACGGAGATGCAAAAGATAAAAGTACTAATAACAATCATGGGATAATCAGGGGTGCAAATTTCACACAGGATAGATTTGGGAATATTAATTCTGCTTTAAATTTTGATGGAGACGGTGACTGGGTAAATTGCGGATCAGGTAACAGGGGAATTACCAATAAAATAACAATAAGCCTTTGGTTAAGAACGTATGAGGCTCAATGTTTTGTGATCTCAAAATATAATACTGGCCCTGGATTTCTCCTTTATATTAATGCTAACGGGTATCTAAGATTTGGTGGAAGGGATCTGGAAAACATACAAAACGGAGAATATATTGTTACTTCTGAACCATCCAAATCCATAAATGATTCAGATTGGCATCATATAGTCGCTGTTGTTAATAATTGCCGATGGGAGCTCCGGATAGATGGAGTACTGGAAGGGACGGCTACCTCTTCAACTTATTTACAACCAGACATATCAAATGCTTTCTATCTCCTAATAGGTCATTGTTCAATACAAAGCTCTATGACAGAAATATATGGTAAGATTGATGATGTCGCCATTTACAATCGTATTTTAACACATGAAGAAATGAATAAAATAAGAGTTGATGGAATATGATTTTTATAGCTAAACCAATCTAAAAATAAATAATCAATACCAATGACTGTGTGTTTTTCAGTTTGCTTTTTTTAGTTCTCTTGCTCCCCGCCTTCTCCCGAAAGGATATCTCTGGTAATCGTTTGGTAAAACTTTAAACTTTCGTTTACTCGTCGCCCGTCCGACCGCAGTTCCATAACGCACGACCTGACCTTAAGAATGCAAAGTATTCGGTTAGGTTGCTAACCAGCAGGCATTAATTCTACTTGGTGCGGGCCGCGTAGGCAGTCGACCTACATGCTGTCGTAATTGCCGAAAAGTCAGGGATGAAGATGGAGGCTGATCCCCGGAGGGGATCAAATAATAAATAGCCCCGGGTTGCTCACGCTTGAGCAACCCGGGGTATAATACGGGACACACATCCCGGGCCAACTGGGGTGGTACTCACCTGGAAAACGCTTCATGGACCGGATCCACCAGACGTACATCTCCTGAACAAGTTTCACCTATTTCGCCTGCAATAGGCATTCCAATGGAAGGATGAATTGGATGGCTTTCCAACTGACTAAGCAGTTCCGGCAATTATTCTTGCGTTACCTTTACCCCGGCTTGTCACATAGTGATCCCTTACGGGAAAAGCCGGGGCTATTAATTTGCAACCCTGCCTAGCCCGTCTGATCGATTGGCCGGTCTGACGGATAAAGGCCAGGCAGGGGGTTGTCTGACCGATCGGCCGGTCTGACGGATAAAGGGGGATTTTTATTTTCCTGCTTCGTCAGACGACTGCCGTTCGTCTGACGAATAAAAAACCGGTGCAAATAGTTACGCACCTACGGAGCGATTGTTATTTGTGTAATCGAATTCTTCTACCAATGTTTTGCTCCTCTGGAGCCAAATAAAACACCGACAGGTCTTAAAGACCCTGTCGGGTTTAGAAAAAAAAGAGGGTGCCGTGTGGCACCCTCCTATAGAGAATGATCAGATTTTTTAATAATTCGGATCCTGGGTTAGGATATCGCTGCCCTGCTCATCAATTGCTTGCAGAGGTATCGGCCAGTAATCATCCTTCGGAGAAGTAAACGAAGCTCCGGACAGGACTCCACGTCCGTACCGTTGATCATTCGTGGTGAAAGCCTGCAATGTCTCCTCGAGGATACCCCAGCGCCTCAAGTCAAAGAAACGATGGCCTTCCATTGCAAACTCAAGGCGCAGCTCCATGTGAACAGCTTTCCTGGCATAATCCTGATCCGAGAATGACAGATAGTCCTGGCAGTCGTAGTTGGCTGCTTCCTGTAAGTAATCAACCGTCGGAGTACCACCCAGTGGCAATTCATAGGTGGTGCACAAACCCATAACCCTGGAGCCAGTCCTGGCGCGAGTCCGTATCTGGTTAACCAGGTCAAGTGCCTGAGGAAGCTCGTTTGCCTCAACATGACATTCGGCTCTCCAGAGGAGGATGTGAGCATACCGGTAAGCACGGTAGTTGTTGGCATTCACACCGGTAGCCCAGCCTGTGGTTGTGGAGAGGGTTCCCTGTTCTGTCTGGTAGTACATGTTTTTGATCGGCAGGTAGGGACCGCCATGACCATAGTCACGTATCCAGTCGTTTCCACGCATGGGTCCCCAGTCCAGGTATGGAATACCGCGGCGACCAACGGTCCAGTCAAGGCGCGGATCAACAACATCCGTAAAGGGAACAAAGGTAGCAACCGAACC
>CAZTES010000194.1:0-6288 GCA_964612275.1 uncultured Rikenellaceae bacterium | reverse complement strand
GCCCCCGCTTCCCGGATATGGGCAATACATACTCCCCCGAACTGATTGCCCGGGCAGAGCAAATTGCTGCAAAGCACAACATCCCCCTGAAAAAAGGGGTCTATACGGCAACTACCGGACCCACCTATGAAACGCCGTCGGAGTACAGGTACTTCCGGATTATTGGTTCCGACACGGTTGGAATGTCCACCGTACCTGAAACCATCGTTGCCCACCAGATGGGAATTCCCTGTTTTGCCATTTCAATTATTACTGACCTCGGTGTCCCGGGTAAAATAGAAACGATTACCCATGAGGGAGTACAGGAAGTGGCTGAAAAAGCGGAAGAAAAAATGACCCGGATCATGAAAGAGTTGATTGAATCTTTATAATGATTAGCTTTACAGGATTACTCAGTCCATTCAGATCCTGATGAGCAGTCCGAAAAAATTCCAGTTTTCCAATGTATTCACCCTCTCGGCTGCGCACCTAATTCACGATATATACAGCTCTTTTCTTGCCCCCATTCTTCCCCTGCTCATTGAAAAACTATCGATGAGCCTCTCGATGGCAGGACTGCTATCCGTTATTCAAAGAATTCCTTCCCTGTTTAATCCCCTGATCGGGATTCTGGCTGAAAAAATGAGGATCAGGTTCCTGGTAATCTTTGCTCCGGTTTTCACAACCATCGCCATGAGCCTGATCGGTGTGGCACCCGCTTATATCATCCTGGCAGTATTGCTTTTCGTCAGCGGAATCAGTTCGACACTTTTCCATGTTCCGGCTCCTGTGATGATCAAACAGGTTGCCGGACCACGACTGGGTAAGGGGATGAGCTATTTCATGATGGGAGGAGAGCTTGCCAGAACATTGGGTCCTCTGATTATCGTTGCTGCTGTTGAAACCTGGGGTCTGAAAGGATCACTCAGGTTAATTCCTTTCGGGGTATTATCATCCGTTATTCTCTATTTCAGGCTGAAAGATATTGAGATCAGGAAGGACTTTAAGAAAAGTACCCTGGCATTGGGCTATAGATCAACCTTTTTAAAATTTTTACCGGTCTTTATCAGCCTTGGAGGGATTACCCTGTTCAGGGCAGCAATGAAGGCTGCATTAACGCTCTACCTTCCGGTATATCTTATGGAAAAAGAGTCGAGCCTCTGGTTTGCCGGCATTTCCTTATCCATGCTTCAGCTTGCCGGTGCAATCGGAACCTATTTTTCAGGGACCATTTCCGACAGGATCGGAAGACGAACGACCCTGGTGATCATTACCATTGTTTCACCAATCCTCATGTTGATATTCATTTCTATGAAAGCTACCAATACCCTTCCCCTGCTGATCCTGATCGGATTGTTTCTCGTAGCACCCACTTCTGTCAATCTTGCTATCGTGCATGAAATGGACACCGAGCATACCGCTTTTGTTAACAGCATTTACATGACCATCAATTTTGTCATGAGCTCGTTGATGCTCCTGCTGGTGGGAGTT
Source organism: uncultured Rikenellaceae bacterium (assembly GCA_964612275.1). Classification (GTDB taxonomy): domain Bacteria; phylum Bacteroidota; class Bacteroidia; order Bacteroidales; family VadinHA17. The sequence continues at coordinate 4,818 of CAZTES010000194.1, read as the reverse complement.
TCCTGGGACTTAATCGGGCCGGATCTGACCTACACCCTTTCAGCCGGCATAGCATTCATCGCTATTTTCTTTGCATTCCGGATACCCGGAAAAAAACGGCAGGATTCTGAACCTGACAGACCTTTGCAGGATGCGGTTAAGGGGTAGTAGACCTTACGGAATCAATTTCTTCGCCAGAACACAGGGCTTCTTATACCGCCGGACATTGCCCCTTATATCATAAATTTCAATAAAAAAAAGATAGATCCCCATATTCGATAACCGGTTTGAGTCACTGATCCCATCCCAGGTAAATGATCCTTCCCTGCCCAGCAGTTCATTGTTCACCAATTTCCTGACAATCCTGCCACGGGCATCAAAAATGGTAACTGTTGCAACATTGCCGGGCTGATCAAACTGGTAAAAAAGCTGGACAACATCATGATACCCGTCATTATCCGGAGAAAACAGTTCCGGTTCAATGCGTATCCGGCTGGTTAGCTCAGCAGGATCTTCGATGTGCTGTGAATTTTCATAGGCAGGTGTGCCGAAACCGCAATTTTCCGACGCAGAATGCCAGTTGGTTGGATCCTGGGTCGGCATCGACTGGCTGATTCGCTCGAGTGAAATGCCGTCCAAAATCCGTAGCAATGGAAAATGCATCTCTTCATAATACCATAACTCATCAATAACATGCAGCCACTGATCGATCAAAACCACCCTCCCCTCATCATTCGGGAACGAGGGCATCTTTTCCAGATCAATGAATCCCCAGGGATTGGAAGTATAATATTGTTCTAATACTTTACCGGCATCAATGCTGAAAACAAAGTATTCTTCCGGAAAAAAAAGATAGGGATAGTCCGTTATGGATTGAATCGATTCCAGATTCCCTGTTAGTTCATCCCGTGTTGCTAATCCGAGTTCACTGAAATCCAGGATTTTATTCGAACGGTTAAACACCTCGACATAATCCACGCCATCGAGAAAGGGATTGAATAAGACCTCATTGATTATAATATCCAGGCTATCCGTTCGCTCGGGATATCCAAACCTCCGCGAATCCAACGAACCGATAGAATTTCCTGTACAATCTGTGAATGGGTTGCCAACAAAAATCTCGTAAACAGTTCCCCATTCGAATGGTTGACTGAAATGAAGTATAATGGATTGGTAATCAGGAGCAATAAGCCAGACCGTTTCCGGATTACCCATACCATTATCAACGGTAAAGGCCTGCAGTTCCAATGCATGTACACTATCGAATGGTTCATTGAAATAGAGCATTAATGAAGTGTCCGATAGAAGGTAGGCATTCAGAAGCAGGGGCGGATCCAGATCGGGATTATCACCCCATACTGAGTTTTTCTCTCCCGGAGTCCCTCCCTTGATATCATTTGAAGCTCTCCAGTTATTTTCTCCTCCACAGGGATTGTTGGGATCAATTTGCTCGAGTGACCAGCCCCCATCGGCTTTGTAATCGTCTCCATACCAATCATCACTATAGGTAACCGATGAGATGATCATCCCCTCTTCATTTCGTAAAGTAATCGACTGCCCGCTATTCAACAGGGATGGGAATCCGGAAATTCCCTGAACAGAGCCATAGGGATAATACTCCTGTGCAACTGCATCGGAACAGAGAATAAGGTAATCAAATCCAGCCATCTCAATACCCTGTAAGGTGTTTAACGAACTGCCTGCCTGTAGCGACCAGCCATCGATAAAAACAGGGTGGCTGGTGTTGTTATAAATCTCGATATATTCAAATTCCGGCAGCCCGAGTGAAGGAACAGGATCGGCCATAATCTCATTGATCAGAACATCATAGGGTTTGATAATATGAAAGGTAAACTCTACGATATCCGGCTCCATGACATTTCCAAAAAAATCCTCAACATGCTCGATAGCTAAGCTGTAGACTGTATTATCGAGAAAATCCGTTTGTAACTGTAAGAGCACTTTTTCCGGTTCAGTGAGTGATGCATTAACCGGGTTCCCGATAAGTCCATCAATGGTGTAGTTCAATGGATTTGTTGCAGTTACCGGATCAACCGGCTCGGTAAAAACAACCTCAAGGGTAGTAGACGACAAAACAGTAACCTTTTCTATTCCCGGTTTAATGGTATCAACCATGATAAAGCCGTCGATGGAAATATCATCCAGCCAGAGTTTCATGTCCTGGGCAGAGGAATATTTATAGTAAATCCCAAAATGATTGAAAAGAGTCCAGTCTGAATTGGTGATCGTACCCAATGAAATCAGTTCATCATACCCTCCTGTAGTATCCACCATCACCTCCCATAATCCTGTTTCCGATCGCAAGACCTGGAATCCAACCTCCTGTGAAGTAAATACCTGGTTCTCCCAGTTAAAACCGGTATTCAGGATTTCATCAGCGGATCCGGACGAAATTTTCCAAAGTTTAACACAATCATCGGTCCCTTTGTAATTCACGCCCAGCACATACCCATTTGCTGAACCCGACGGATGCATCTGCCCGGCATATTGATCTGAAATAAGAAAAATTCCCCAGTGGTTTGGTCCGGATGGAGTATACCCATGCCGGATTTTAAATTGCCAGGTGGTTGTGGATAAATCCAGGTTTATCGTATAGATCGGATGGGAGATTTGATCATGATCAGCCGCCTGGTTGTCATAGATGTGGTGCAGTGAAAAATTTCCTGCTATGGGATTATCGGCAGAAGCACCCCATCGCAATTCGGTACTCTCTTGCCAGTCATTGATGGTTCCGCTTTCAAAATCTTCATTTAACTGTCCGTATGCAGCAAGGGGTAACAGCAAGATTAAATGGACAAGTTTCTTCATCAATGTGACAAATAAAACAGAAAATCCTCTAATTTTAAGGACTGTATGCGTAGGACGTTTCGTTCATCCTACAGATTACAAATTAATAATAATCCATGAATTATGAAAGTAGCCGTTGTAGGAGTGACTGGCCTGGTGGGCCAGATGATGATAAATATCCTCGAGGAACGAGAGTTTCCCGTGCAGGAACTGATCCCGGTTGCCTCGGAAGGGTCGATCGGCAAAGAGGTCCGGTTTCGAAAAAAGGCTTACCAGGTGATCGCCATCGATGAAAGCATCAGCCGGGCACCCGATCTTGCCCTTTTTTCAGCCGGTGCTGAAATATCCCTGAAATATGCACCCCTGTTTGCTGAAAAAGGGACAACGGTTATCGACAACTCATCCGCATGGAGGATGGACCAGGGGGCAAAGCTGATCATACCGGAAATAAACGGTCATCTGCTTGCTGGAAATGACAAAATCATTTCAAATCCCAATTGCTCAACCATTCAAATGCTCATGGTGCTCGCACCCCTTCACCAGCTGTATCAAATACAGCGAATTGTCATTTCAACCTATCAGTCCGTAAGTGGTACCGGTATTTCGGCTATCAAACAGCTGGAAAATGAACGGGCCGGGATGGAGGGAGAAATGAGTTACCCCTATCCCATTGATAAAAACTGCCTGCCTCAGTGTGACCAGTTTACAGATAACGGGTATACACTGGAAGAGATGAAACTGGTAAATGAAACCCATAAAATACTGAATGATCGCGGGATCAGGATCACTGCGACAGCTGTAAGGGTCCCGGTAATGGGTGGACATTCTGAATCAGTAAATGTGGAATTCAACCGTAATTATGATCTGGAAAAGATCCGGGAGATTCTAACCCATACAAGCGGTATTACTGTAGTTGATGACCCCCAGAATAATAAATACCCGATGCCCATTCATTCAGAGGGTAAAGACGAAGTCTTTGTAGGACGGATCCGAAGGGATTTTTCAGCAAACAATGCCCTGAACCTCTGGATCGTTGCTGATAACCTGCGCAAAGGTGCAGCAACCAATGCCGTTCAGATTGGTGAATTCTTACTGCACCACAACCTGATATAATCCGCATTATTCATACAAGAAGACGGCCGCTGATCAGTAAAGAAAATCATTGTAAGGATAACGTTCAACATGGATCTTTTTTACCTGCTGATAAAGGACATCCTTCAGCTCGGTGATATTGGTCTTATGAAGGGCTGAAATAAAGATCGAGGAGTCATTATTCTTTGCCATCCAGGTGTTTTTAAGCTCTTCGAGCGAAAGATTTTCCTTCGAAGCCGGAGTAAGATCATCCTCCTCTTTCTCAATGAACTGATATGCATCGATCTTATTGAAAACCAGGTAGGTCGGCGTATTCAAAACCCCCAGGTCCTGCAAAGTTTGATGAACAATATTGATCTGTTCTTCGAAATTTGGATGAGAAATATCCACCACATGCAACAGCATATCGGCTTCCCTGACTTCATCAAGGGTAGACTTGAACGATTCAACAAGGTGGTGTGGTAGTTTTCGGATAAAACCGACCGTATCTGAAAGAAGAAAAGGTAAATTATCAATAATAACCTTCCGTACCGTTGTATCCAGTGTAGCAAACAGTTTGTTCTCGGCAAACAGGTCTGTCTTGCTCACCAGGTTCATGATGGTTGATTTTCCCACGTTAGTATAGCCAACGAGTGCAACCCGGACCAGTTTGCCCCTGTGTTTTCGTTGAATTTCCTTCTGTTTGTCAATTTTCTCAAGCTGGCGTTGGAGCCCGGCAATTTTATCCCGTATGATCCTGCGGTCCGTCTCTATTTCTGTCTCACCGGGTCCGCGCATCCCGATTCCTCCCCGCTGTCTTTCCAGGTGAGTCCACATTCGCGTTAACCGGGGCAGGAGATATTGATATTGGGCCAGTTCAACCTGAGTTTTGGCATGCGCCGTTTTAGCCCGCTTGGCAAAAATATCCAGGATCAGGTTGGTCCTGTCCAGAATTCTTCG
>CAZTES010000193.1:0-6361 GCA_964612275.1 uncultured Rikenellaceae bacterium | reverse complement strand
CCATGGAAACAATCAAGCTTAGTCTTTTATTTATCCCGATCCTATTGCTTGGAACTTTTTTTGGTAAAAAGGTAAATGCACTTATTCCGGCCAAAAGGTTCAGAAGAATTACTGTTATAATGAGCTTGATTTCCAGTATTTTTCTGCTAATTAATTGCAGATCATAAATTCGTGGACGCAAATACTCATTTCATACAACCAACCTATTTTATTTAGATTACATTTATTTTAAATATTCCTAATATTTCTTATTGTTTCAGAATCAATGCCATAGTGCATTTATCTATAATGATTTGACCCTTCCTCTTCTGTTAGGGATTATAATTGTTATTTTTAGGCAGTTAACATTTATAATATGCCCAGTTTTGTAATTACACAGAAATGCGATGGGTGCAAGGCACTCGATCGTACTGCATGCCAGTACATCTGCCCGAATGATCTGATGGTATTGGACAAGAAAACCGGGAAAGCATACAACCGAGCACCGGACATGTGTTGGGAATGCTACAGTTGTGTAAAGATCTGTCCCACACAGGCAATTGAAGTACGGGGATATGCTGATTTCATGCCGATGGGTGCAGTTGTTCATCCGATGCGTGGAACGGATCACATAATCTGGACAGTAAAATTTCGTGATGGGCAGGTTCAGAGATTTAAATTTCCTATCCGGACCACCGAGGAGGGGAAGACTATTCCGGATGCAGGATATCCAACAGGAACCGAAGATTTAAAAAGTCCGTTGCTGCGCACAGAACCGGACTCTACCGGCATGTCTGACCTGGCTAAAATAAAGGAGTAATGGAAAGAGCTGATCACTTCGAAACGGTTGAAATCAATACCGATATGCTCATCCTGGGAGGAGGGATGGCAGCCTGTGGTGCAGTTTACGAAGCTTCCCACTGGGCAAAACAACACAACCTGAAAGTAACGCTGGTCGACAAGGCTGCTATGGAACGAAGCGGTGCAGTTGCGATGGGATTATCCGCCATCAACCAGTACCTGGGATTAAAAGATGGCAAAAACACACTTGAAGATTATGTAAGATACGTTAAGAACGACCTTATGGGTATCGCCAGGGATGACCTGGTTGCAAACATTGCCCGCCATGTTGATTCATCGGTACACCTTTTCGAGAAGTGGGGTTTGCCAATCTGGAAGGATGAAGAAGGTAATTATGTTCATGAAGGGCAGTGGCAGATCATGATCAATGGTGAATCGTATAAGCCGATCGTTGCTGAGGCAGCCAAAAGTGCGCTTAAAGAGCTGGGAGAAAACGGCGATTACTATGAGCGCATATTCATTACCGGGCCCATTATGGAGGGAAACCGATGCATTGGTGCGACCGGATTCAGTGTACGCGAAAACAAGTATTATATTTTTAAAGCGAAAAGTGTCATTGCTGCCATGGGTGGAGCTGTGCATGTTTTCCGTCCCCGTTCTGATGGAGAGGGTATGGGACGATCCTGGTACCCTCCGTTTAATTCCGGAGCGAGCACATTTTTTACCCTTAAAGCCGGTGCTGAGATGACCTGCCAGGAAATTCGTTTTGTTCCGGTCCGGTTTAAAGATGGATATGGTCCGGTAGGTGCCTGGTTTTTGTTGTTTAAGTCGCAGGCAACCAATGCTCTGGGTGAAAATTATATGGAAACCAGGGCAGATGAATTAAATAACTGGTTGCCTTATGGTAAAGTAAAACCCACACCGGCCAATCTTCGCAACTACCTGATGATGCTGGAAGTGGAAGATGGGAAACATCCGATCTACATGAGGACAGAGGAAGCCATTCAGAATATTGTGCATAAGGCAGAAGATGAGAAAACAGCAAAACGGACCCTGAAGAAGCTCGAAAATGAAGCATGGGAGGATTTTCTGGATATGACCATCAGCCAGGCATTGCTCTGGGCATCAACCAATGTCAAACCGGAGCAAAAACCGTCAGAAATAGCCGCCTGTGAGCCCTATTTCATTGGTTCCCACTCGGGCGGTTCAGGTGCCTGGGTTAGTGGTCCGGAAGATCTTGCCCCCCCGGATTACCGGTGGGGATACCCGAACATGACCACTGTGCAGGGACTATTTGCCGCCGGGGATGCATCGGGTGCTTCAAGCCATAAATTCTCCTCCGGCTCGTTTACCGAAGGGAGGATTGCCGGAAAAGCTGCCATATCGTATTGTGTGGATAATCCGGAAATTCCCGTCACTCAAAAAGAAAAACTGGAAGAGATGAAGGAAGAGACCCTCAGACCACTCCAACTTTTTAGCCGGCACAAGGACTACACAAATGATCCCAATGTAAATCCCCACTATATCCGGCCACAAATGTTTATGTTCAGGCTTCAAAAGATCATGGATGAGTATGCCGGGGGTGTATCTAACCTGTTCAAAACCTCACGACCCCTGCTCGAGAAAGGACTTGAATTACTCCAATTCATGAAGGAAGATGTGGGAAAACTTGCAGCAGCAGACCCCCATGAACTGATGCGGTGCTGGGAAAATATTCACCGACTGTGGCAGGCAGAGTCGCACATCCGGACCATATTGTTTCGCAAAGAAACCCGTTGGCCCGGGTATTACTTCCGGACTGATTTTCCGGCAATGGATGAAAAATGGCATTGCTTTGTAAATTGCCGGTGGGATCCTGAATCGGAGGAGTGGGAAATGATGAGGAAAGAGGTGATTGATCTGGTGAGATAATCTTTTTGCCGGTTTCTCTTTAACTGTATTGAACAACATATAATTCACAAATAACAATTAACAAATCTCAAATAATTTTCTCCATAGGAGTCCAATGGACAAATCCCAATATCCAATGGGAATAGATCTTTTGATCAGGTAAATCGATGAGGACTAATTATAACATTCTGGTAATCGGAGGTGGGATCAGTGGCATTACGGCATCGCTTGAGGCGGCGGAAACGGGATTCAGCGTACTGCTTGTCGAAAAGGAGCCATATCTCGGAGGCCAGGTGGCCCGTATGAACCAGTATTTTCCAAAGCTTTGTCCTCCCTATTGCGGATTGGAAATCAATTTTCGGCGAATCCGTGAAAATTCAAACATTGACCTGCAGACTTCTACACTGGTTAAAACGGTTGAGGGTGCTGAGGGGGATTTTACAGTCACCCTGGAGAAGCTACCAACCCACGTAAATGATAATTGTACATGCTGTGGTGAATGTGCACTGATCTGCCCGGTGGAAAGGGATGACTCATTCAACCTGGGATTAAGCCAGACCAGGGCAATATATCTTCCGCATGACCTGGCATTTCCATCACGGTTTACCATCGATCCCGCTGTTTGCCTGAAGGAGGCATGCGGGAAATGTGTTGATGCCTGCAAATACCAGGCGATCGATCTGACTGAGAAATCCAATCAAATAACCGTCCACACCAGCACTATTGTTATTGCAACGGGATGGAAATTATACGATGCGGCGAAACTGGCCGACCTGAAATTTGGTGTCTATCCTGATGTGATAACCAGCATGATGCTGGAAAGAATGGCAGCACCAAACGGGGCGTTCCAGGGCAAGGTGGTCAGACCCTCCAATGGAGAAACACCCGTAAATATTGCATTCGTTCAATGTGCAGGATCAAGGGACGAAAATCACCTCCCCTACTGTTCGGGTATCTGTTGTTCAGCATCCATGAAACAGGCCCTTTTTCTCGCAGAAAAATATCCGGAAACAAAGATCAGGATCTTTTATATAGACCTCCGTGTCATGGGAAGAAATGAAGATTTCCTGAACACGGTAGAGAACCACCCGGGAATTGAACTGGTTAAAGGCAAAATTGCAGGAATAAAGCAATCTGATAATGGAGGATACCTGATTCTTGAAGCCGAAAACATCATGTCGGGTAAGAAGGAAACAACACATGCAGACCTGGTAGTCCTTGCCTTGGGGATTCAACCGAACCCGGTTGGATTGAAACAGGTGGTTTTTGATGAATCGGGTTTTATCGCTCCGGATCATCTGATCCCCGGTTTGTATGCCACCGGGTGTTGCAGGAATCCGATGGACGTGTCCATGTCGGTAAAAAATGCTACCGGAACAGCCTTGAAGGCGATACAATCGGTGGTGAAAACGAAACGTTAGAGTAATTCGATGGTAATTCTCCGAAGGAGTCTCCCGGAGGGATCCCTTCGGGGCTTCGGACAATGGTAATTCAATGGTAATTCGATCGTAACTCAATGGTAAATCGACGGCAATACAACGAATAAAACGGTGAAACAGGATGTAAATAACAGGATCGGTGTTTTTCTGTGCAGCGGTTGCTCGATCGGTGACAGGCTGAATATTGATTCGCTCCGGGATATCAGTTCCATAGAGGAGCAGGTGGTGCTGTCAGAGGTGCATCCCTTTCTGTGTCATGCCGATTGCCGCAAAGAGATTTCTGATGCCATTGCAGAGCATAAACTGGATAAAGTGGTGATTGGAGCCTGTTCACCCCGTGTAAAGCGGAAAGAGCTGTTTTTTGATTCCATACATACGGAAAGGGTAAACCTCAGGGAACAGGTAGCATGGTGCCATTCTTCCGGGGATGAGGATACCCAGATGCTTGCTGAAGATTGCATGAGGATGGGGATTGCCAGGGCAAGAACTACCGGGATACCAGATCCCGAGATAAAACCCGAACTTACCACCGATATACTCATCGTGGGTGGGGGGATAACAGGAATGTCAGCAGCCATTGAAAGCGCCAAAGCCGGTTACCATGTGTTCCTTGTGGAAAGAGAAGAAACGCTGGGCGGCCAAGCCGCCTTACTCTATAAACAGATTCCTGCTCAGTCACCCTATGGACAGCTTGCAAAGCCAATCGTTCATCAGATAATCGACGAGACCGAGAGCGAACAGGGGATAGAAATACTCCGGTCCACCACTGTTAAAAGCATATCGGGCCAACCGGGAGAGTTCAATATTCTATTATCTGGAAAGGGGACAAAGAAACAGATCAAAGCGGCAAGCATCATCATGGCAACCGGTTGGAAACCATACGATGCCAATCGATTGACGGAATATGCCTATGGAAAAAATCCAAATGTGATCACCAATCACGAACTTGAAAAGATGGTTGACGGATCGACGATTCTTAGGCCATCTGACAAAAAACCAGTACAGCGTGCCCTCTTTATACAGTGTGCCGGTTCCCGTGACAAGAATCATCTTCCCTATTGTTCTACCTATTGTTGCGGCACCTCGCTGAAACAGGCAAAATATTTCCGGGAGATGAATCCCGATTCACAGGTGTTCATCATATACCGGGATATCCGTGCTTTTGGAACCATTGAGTTTTTCTACAAAGAAGTTCAGAAAGATGAGGGCATTTTTATGACGAAAGGCGTGGTATCAGGTGTTCTCGGCTCAGAAAATGAATTGGTTGTTGAAGTGAAAGAGTCCCTGATTGATGATCTGTTCCGGGTAAACGTTGATCTGGTGGTTCTTGCGACAGGAATGGTGCCAAACGATGCTGAGGATCTGAACCTGACCTACCGGCTCGGGAAAGGGCTGCCCGGATTGAAGTATGATTTCCCGGACTCTCATTTCATCTGTTTTCCCTATGAGACGAGGCGTACCGGCATTTATGCTGCCGGGAATCTGCGGACTCCAGGGTTTATTCCCATGTGTATGGAAGATGCTGCTGGTGCTGCTATGAAAGCCATACAATGTGCAGAACTGACCAGGGAAGGAAAATCGGTTCATCCACGAACAGGAGACCGGAGCTACCCCGAACTTTTCATGCAGCGCTGCACCGATTGCAAACGATGTACGGAAGAGTGTCCTTTCGGATCCTATGATGAAACAGAAAAAGGGACCCCCCTGTCAAATCCGAATCGCTGCCGTAGGTGCGGTATCTGTGTTGGTTCATGTCCTGAGCGAATCATCAGTTTCCAGGACTTTTCCATCCATTCTGTTTCATCCATGATCAAAGCGATTGAAGTGCCGGACGAATTGGAAGAAAAACCCAGGGTGCTTGCCTTTGTCTGCGAAAACGATGCTTATCCGGCATTTGATATGGCCGGTATACAGCGGCTTGAATACAGCACCTTTCTGCGGATCATCCCGGTTCGTTGCATCGGTTCAGTAAATCCGGTCTGGATTTCCGATGCCCTGTCAAACGGGTTTGACGGAATCCTGCTGATTGGCTGTAAACCGGGTGAAAATTATCAATGTCACTACATTCAGGGTAGTGAACTGATGGAAACACGGGGTGAAAATATCAGGGAAACACTGCAGACCATGATGCTCGAACCGGAAAGAATACGAACTGAATTTCTTGAGATCAATGAATATTACCGGATACCGGATATTGTAAACGGTTTCCTGGAGGAAATAGAAACCATGGGACCGAATCCGTTTAAAGGGTT
>CAZTES010000192.1:0-6422 GCA_964612275.1 uncultured Rikenellaceae bacterium | reverse complement strand
TTCTTAATAGCACAACGGGTTAGGTTATTAGTGTATTAGGTCCCGAGAATCACCCCAATGGGGTATGATTCTCGAGGATCCTCGAAAATTAACGAAAATGCAAAGCATGCTGCTTTGATTTTCTAATTTTCGGGATTATTGAGCACATTGGCAAAAAATTTGATCGTTTAAGCCCCTAAAAAACAAATTCCACTTTATCATAAACCATGTAAAAAAATCAAAGACCATAACGTGAGACACCTTAATAACCGAGCAACATAATAACACAATAACATTTTCGGATGTATTCAATCTTTCAGTCCCTACGGGACGCATCAAAATCTGCGGTGTAAAATACAGCCACTAAAGTGACTGCATATTACCTATCAGTCCCTATGGGACGTTTATTTCTAATTCAGAGAGTAACATTAATTTTTAACCGTGAGCTATCCTACTGGTGACTGCAGACTGCGGACTACTTGCAGATTCCTCTATCCCTTTCCCTATCTCCCCGTATCCCATAACCCGTAACCCGTATCGTTTAGCTACTCACCGCTCACTAAAACTGGAAACTGAGAACCGAAAACCAGAAACTAACTGTGCATCTTATCGTACTCCTCGATCTTCTTCAGCACCATTGCCTCGGCGTCCTGATACATCTGTTGGATGAATTCGTCATGGAAATTGAAGATCCGGTTTTCAAAGGGCATCTCTTCCAGTCGGTTAAAAAGCATCGATCGGGCAGCCTCAATGTCTTTTCCGTAAATGTGATACGAATCAGCCTGCCAGTTTATCCTGCCCAGTCTCACCGTTTTACCCGATCGTTTTTCGATTTCAGCCGCGATGATCTCCCGGTTGAACTGGATGAAGCCAAACATGTTCATGAAGCTGGCACCCCAGGCATCGTTGCTGCGGAACCGGATGTTACAATTAAGCCATTGGATTCCCTCATCATCTTCAAGAATTCGGTACCAGAGTGACTGAAGGCAGGGTGGATCAAACACCTCAAGGTCAATGTTTGGCATCCAGGTGATCATCTGCGCCTGGCGGGTATAGGGCTGGTCAACCAGTTTCCGGATCACCTGTTCAATCTGGTTGATCTTGAATCCCGCCTCCCTGCTTTGGGGAGGGTCCTTTTCCTTATTCATTTCTTTCCATGAACCATATCCGATCAGACGACCATGGTAGGTGTATTCCCACCGGGTATCATCCGGATCGTTCATGTTTTTGACCCAGTGGTCTTTGAAACCCTTCAGCTCCATCACGTACTCTTTCAGGTCATCGATCCCTCCGGGAAAAGCCTGGTGGATCATGGGATCGCTTTCCGGTTCAAGGATGGTCATGTTCATGGTGCAGTCGAGGCTCAGGGGATCTCCGGGCTGGTCATATTGGGTTCTGAAACGCGTTCCCTCGCTGTATAACCGGATCAATGCCTGTTCATAGGTCTCAGCCAGCGACCGTTCGGCAACATTAAGGACAGGGATATTCTGCATGGATATAAGATTTAATCTTTGATTACCTTGCTGTATTGTATTTCTCCTGTCTCTGCAATATGGATCTTCAGATAATAGACACCCCGTGGCAGATCGGAAAGATCCAGTGAAACCAGCATCTCCTGGATGCCGGTATAATTCCGGATGATTTTTCCGATGCCATTATAGAGGTTGATCCCATAGGAGACAGATCCAGGATTGCGAATATACAGGATATCCTGCACCGGATTTGGATAGATGGTAAACACATTGTTCTCTTCCAGCAGGCCAGCGGCTGTAGCAGACATGGTGGTATAGGTTTTCGAGGTCTTGAAAGCGGGATTATTAAATTGATCCTCGACCATGGCTTCCAATGCAAGATAGTAATCCTGGAGACCGGCAAGCTGCGACTGCGGGGTTACTGTGATGATAGTCTTTTCTGGATTTACAGTAGCATCGAAGGCAACATCAGCACCACTCTCGTTGGTCTCTTTGAAGGTGATAACGGAAGCGGCATTGGCATCGGTAAGTTCCGAATCATCGGTGAGTCTTACTGGCTCATTGAACGTAATCCGGAAAGTCGTATCCACCGGTATAGTGGTGGATCCAGGAAGGATGGTGATAACTGGAGATGTGAGGTCTGGATAGTTCCCCTTCAGATGCACCTGGATGGCTATTCGTTCTGTGGAGTCACGATCCGAGTTCAGGGTCAGGATATCGTAGAATTGCGTTCCTTCGGCTGCCCCGTCCGGGTAAAAAATCACCTTCATATTCCTGTTGTCATTTGCCGGGATAGTAAAGGGGAAGGTTTCATCCACGTAAAATTCAGTTCCATGCAGGGCAACGCTGGTGATATCGAGTGGTTCATCCCCGTTATTCCGGATGGTCAGAAGGTAAAGGGATTCGGTATACCCATCCCAGTTTCCGAAATCAACACTGTCCGATACGGCTTCAAAGCAGTTGGTCTTCCAGGGAAACTTGAATATTCTGTAGCTCCCGTCAAGCTGGGGAAAACTAATCTCATGCACAACGTTCCCATCCGGATCCACTTCCGTAACGGATGGTACAGCAGGATTGTCCCCCATGCCTCCCCATGCAACGACCGTGTTCCCGTTGGGCAATCGCTGGACATTTCCTTTATGGGTCGATTGGACGTCCATATTCCTGTCGTATTCCCAGACCATGGTTGCTGTCATGGCTTCTTCGTCCACTTCATATTCAACCCCACGGGAGTAAAAAGGATTGGAGAATGTTCCGTTATCGAAAACAGTGATATTACCATTGACGAGTCTCCTGACATCATGCTGCCTTGTAAAGGGCCGTGTATCATTGATAAAGGTGAACTGGTTGTTTTCACCCCCCATCCGCCAGATGATAGCTCCGGTCCTGCGGTCAATCTTGGTGATCTCGTTCATGTGGGCGAAAGAAAGCAGCAGGGAGGTGTCGGATTCCACTTCGATGGAATTGAAATTGGATGGATCAATGGATGATACCGTCAGATCAACATCTTCCACTGCGTCCAGTATATCAAAATGATCCTCTGTCTTCCATTCGAATATAAGGGTTTTGTCCGCATCAAACTCCTGGATAACATAATCCTCGATTGTTGCATCCGGTTGTCCTCCTTCAACCAGTAGACTCATATCAACGATGCGGAAGTTCTTACCGATTAACAGGTAATGTCCCTGCCCGGTAATCCTGATCTCATGCAGGTCAAAGCGGTCACAATTCACACAACCGATAGTGTCGATGAACTGGTAGGAGCTGTCCATGACAACGTACTTTTGCAATGGCCCTTCGAAATAGGCAAGATAGCCGTTTGGATAGGGTTGAAAACAATAGGTTTTCATGGTGGTCTTCCGGTAAAAGATGGGAGTACCGTAATTATCCATGATGATGAGGTAACCCGGTTTATTCCCGATTATTGGCATGGGGCCCATGAAGAAATACCCCTCCGATGGATTGTTCGTTGAGTCGATTGTATAGGTGGGAAATCCCTGGGGAAGTGTTAATTGCTGGGCTGTTACCGGATTTGAAAAAAGTAAAGCGATAACGAGTGCAAAAAATATAATTTTTTTCATTGATTTCATAGTGAACAATTTAATTGGGAATCAATTGGTCATAAATAAAAACAAAGTAAGCAAAACAGCACAGTGGATTGTCTTTTAAAAAAGTAAAAGTAGCAAAAAAACATTTAGGTACGAGTTTTACTTACCGATTGATACCCTTCCTGGGCAGGAATAGGAGCAGTCCCCTCGTCATATTACCGGATCAATGCCTGTTCATCGCACTGAAATCCTGCTATTCGTCATCGTGATGCTTTCTGTTTTATTTACTAATTGATAAATTTTAAGATGAACTTTTAACTATTCTATTAACCTTCAGGAAGAAATTATCAGCCATTCCTGAAATATTGGTTCAGGCAAAACAGAACCTGACAGAAGAGACGGGGGATCTTTATTTTCTGGCTATCCGTCAAAAAAAGCGGGAAGCAACCTAGCTTGTCAACCTTGCCAGAAGACTGGAGTCAACTACCGACCTTGCTGAACTGGCGCTGCAGGCAAAAGCCTCAGTGGAGGATTTTGTGACCTGGCTTGAAGAGAAAAAGAAAGGAATGAAAACTTATTCGGGGATTGGGAAAGATAATTATACGAAGTATCAGAAAGAGGTGCACCTGGTTCCCTATTCCTGGGAAGAACAGGTACTCCTGGTGGAAAGGGAGCTGAAACGCTCACTTACAGCACTGGCATTTGAAGAACACCGAAACTTGAACCTTCCCCCGTTGCAACCGGCAGGATCATTAAAGGAAATGCAGGAAAGAAAGAAAAAAACTGTTGAAGAGCTTATGATGCAGGCTGGAATTGTGAAAGATAACCCTCGTGCCAGGGAGTTGTTTCATATTATGCTGGCATTCAGGGCTATACGGGCTTTGGGTGAACTGAAGCTTCATTCAGGCGAATGGACCCTGCTGGAAGCCATTGATTTTGCTGTTGAAAAAATACCGATGGGTTGGATTACCCATGAATCGAATACCATTCATGGTGATTATGCCATTTACCTGACTCAACCGGGATATGGGACCAGTTACGTAATTGGCAAGTTACAGCTCGACAGGCTCATTGCCGACCGGAAAGATCAGTTGGGAGAAGCGTTTGTTATGAAAGATTTCTTTGATGAATACTTCTCCCGGGGGGTGATCCCGGCATCACTGAGCCGCTGGGAGATGACCGGTGACAATATATTAAGTAACTAATCCCGAAGGGATTGAAAGACAATAGGCAGCCACTTCAGTGGCTTTAATTGGAACCCGGAAATAGATCATCCCGGCAGGGCCTGAAAGGGTTTCTTCTTTTTTCCAGGTACTTCATTACACTCCTCCCCCTGCCTCCAGGATGTAGCAAGTTGGCTTGCCAACTTTCAAGAATAAAGATTAAAGTAGAAAGATAAAAGTAAGAGAGAATAGATCCTGGGTGCTGGTTACTGGTTCTTCTGATTTAAGAACAAGGAACACCGATTAACGAATATTGATTTTCAAATACTTCTAAGATCTAAAATCGTTAATCCTTAATCGATATTTCCTTTTCTCTCTGCCCTTTGCTTTGTCAACCGTAGCTTTAGCGAAGGTTGGCTCAATGCCATGAGGTTGGGGCTTTTTTGTACAAGGCTTGTCGACCCTGAAAGGATCAAAATATAAATAGCCCCGGGCGAACCCCGTGAAATAACGTTTTGCTTGAAAGCTACTTTTTTGGGGTCAATTATAGTTTCTCTTTAGCAGCTCCTTTTGGAAAGACTCTATTTCACAGGGGGAAGCCCGGGGTAAACATGACCACCTAAATCCCGGTCCATCTACCTTCATCTCACAGAGGGAAAACGTCACATGGACCGGAAGATGACAAACTTCAAATAGAACATAACTGAAAACTATCCCGAAAGGAATGCTGTAGATTCTGGTGATATCGGGCCATTAATTCCGGAATGATTGAATACCTCTATAAGACCTTGACCAAATTAACCCGGATTATTCGTATCGTAACGCTTCCGCCGGATTTCTTGCAGCCGAACGCCAGCTTTGCCAATTTACTGTTAATAAAGCAATTCCAAGTGCAATAATTCCGGCTAAAACAAAGATCCACCAGCTCAGTTCTGTCTTAAATACAAAATTCTGCAACCATTTATGCATCGTGTACCATGCCACGGGAGTTGCAATAATAAAAGCAACCATTACCCATGTTATGAATTCCTTATTCAGCAATATCAATATTTCGGAACTTTTAGCCCCTGCCACTTTGCGTATTCCGATTTCTTTAGTACGCCGATCGATGGAAAAAATTGCCATTCCAAGAATCCCCAGGATTGAAATTACCATTGCAAGCAGGGCAAAAGCAATAGTGATATTTTTTAGTCTTGTCTCTGCCTGGTATTTTTCGTCCAGAAGATCATCAAAGAAACTGTATGAGAATTCTCTGTCATCTCTGTGTTTCTTGTAAATATCACGGATATAATTAAGTGTTTCAGATCTGTTTCCAGGTGCTATTCGCACATTCATTGTCATAATATTCTGAGGGTCGTTGGTCATGACCAGTGGTCCGATGGGATAATGTAAAGGCCTGAAATGAAAATCTTTTACAACTCCGACAATTACATTATTTCCAATCCTCTGTCCGATAGGATCATCAAATGCCAGAATTTTTTCTGCTGTTTCGTTAATAACGATCGGGAGAGACATGGTATAATCTTTCCCCTCTTTCGTGCTCCTGGCTGCATCTTCATGTTCTTTCCAAAAACCGCTGTAGTCCATTTGCAGAAACTGACCTTTTATTACTTCCAGCCTGTAAGTTTCTGCATAATCCTCATCCACGAAATAAAGGTAAGTCTGTAACGTATCTACCCTTCCCTGATGGCTTAAGGGGAGGTTATATCTGAAAGCAAAATCAACAGGTGCATACGTGCTTGCTGAAACGCTTAAGATAT
>CAZTES010000191.1:0-6489 GCA_964612275.1 uncultured Rikenellaceae bacterium | reverse complement strand
GTTATCCGCGAAGGAATCGTGGTGTATACCGGTGAGCTGGGTTCACTCAAACGATTTAAAGAAGACGTAAAAGAGGTGTCCAGTGGCTATGAATGTGGCCTGAATGTGGCTAACTTCAACGATATTAAAGTGGGTGATATCATCGAAGGTTACCAGGAGGTGGAGGTGAAAAAAACCCTCTGATATGCTCCCGCCCTACCGCCCGGTCTGACCTGAACCGAATTCCCCTTTACCGATTTCATGAAGATAATAGGTGCCCGCAATAGTGGCTACGGAATCAACCGGCAGGACACTATACCGGCTGAAAAACTCCCGGTTAATCCCCCGGTCAAGCAGCTGCTCCCGGGTAATGATGCCTGGCCGGTCAATGCAATCCGTGAACACCCTCCTTCCTGATTCCAGGTATTCCTCTATCCTTTGATGCAGAATGGAGAGCGATTGACCCCGTGAAACCATGTGCTCCGGAGCTTTCTGTATGTTCGGTAACCCCTCTGTTCCGGTTGAATAATAAACCTTGCTGATGATGTGCTGGTCTGACATGAGGATAAACAGATCCGATTCCCGAGCCTTAACCCACTGCACGATCTCCTCATGAGGCGTATGGTCAGTTTTCCAAACCGGCAATATCCCATAGCCAATATTCCAAATAAACAGGCCGGCACCTGCAAGGTAGAGGGATGGCTTCCTTATATCATACAACCCACCAATGATCAGAAAACTCAATACCGGGATCATTACCATGAACTCAGCATTTCCTACAGAAAAAAGAACAAAAATCAACTGCAGGATAAAAATGTAAGCATGTGTTTTTATGAATATTCCCGTATCACCACCATTACAGGGAGTAATCAACCGCTTTTGGATCAGAGCTGTGATCAACAGTACCATTGCAATAACCCCGGGAATAAGATACAATAGACTTTCCCTGATCAAAGAATACATCAATCCATGTACCTGGATGTATGAACGCACAAAATTTATTCCGGTAAGGTAGATATTCGACCAGTCAAAGGTCATATCCACTCCCCCGGCATAAAAATCCCTGAAAATGAAATGTGCCAGATTATCATTTATGGCTGAGTTGCTGCGTAAAATAAGGTAAACAATACCATAAACAAGAGGGACCAGGATTACTGGCAAACCGTATAAAAAAATGGCCCTCCACTTCCTGATGTGAATAACAATTCCGAAAAAAAGACCCAGCCACCAGAACAGATGTATCTGGTGGTAGAGTATAGCCAGGCTCCCAAATGTGCCAGCCAGAAACAGATGTTTTAACTTCCTTATGTTCAGGTACCGGATGAAACATAAACTGGCAAATAATGACAGTGCCAGGGGGAATAGATAGGTTTCGTTTTCAGTGGCAAACCGCCAAAAGGCAAAACTGCTGCCGATGAGAATCAGGAAACCCGCTATCTTTGAAGTATCCTTACCCATTTGCCTGAAAATACAGCTGGCTGCAATAAGGCATACCGCGGCAACGAGGGCATTCAGCATCTTCAGGAAAGCAAGAACATCCGGAAATATTCCGATGCCCTGAACAGCTTTCAGGCAAAGCCATCCGGTAAGATTGTATAAGAGATGATGGGGATGAAACAACTCTCCGGAGTACCTGATCGAGGCAGCATAGTAATAGGCATCAATGGATGAGTTGTGAGAAGGAAAGAGCAGGTAAACCAACAGGAAAAAAAAGATCAGGAAGAAGGGAAGTCTCTTTTTCATCGTTCTGTTATTCAATTTCTTCAAATAATCCGTATAACCTCTGATTACCGGCATGAACAGTAACCTTAAAATCATCGATATAACAATCAGCCCGGTCCCGGTTCCAGAGGTAAGTCTTGAAAACCAGGTTTTGCTCCCGAAGGATCTCTCCTGGTAATCGCATGGAAAGGTATGCTTCTCCCCATTGCCCGCTCCCGTGCAAAAAATCACGAGCCGCATTTCCCCGCCATAGCACTTCAGCCCCACCCGATTCGACCGATCCGACTAAAATCGGATTTGATCCAGGATCCGCCATGAACAGGGAGAATGTAACCGTAATATAGTCATTCCTGTCCAGATCCAGCTGGTTCAGATCCAGCAGGAAAGGTGGTCCATATTGGGTCATGGAATCAACCAGGTAACACCGTTTTCCCGTAGCAGAAAGAGTCTCGGTGATATGATCCGGACGATAGCCAGGCACTGCTTCACCTGGCTCGAAACCCATCCGAAGGCTCCATTTTTCATTGCTGAAATGACCCGTTTCATTACTCCTTGTATAGAGGTGAAATTCCGTCAGGAAAGATTTTTTCCACTCCAGGTGATATGGAAAGTACTCTTTTACCAGCTCCTCATATTCAATGGCTAACGGAGCTGTCCAGGCGTAAATAAGGTGTTCTGTCTCCAGCAGGGCCAGGTACTCCCTGAAATCTGGAAAGGTTGTTGTGTCTTCAATATAAAATACCCTCTGAGGGAAATCTGCCTTCAGGGACGAAAGGGTATAGCCAATGGCCCTTCGGTCGGCATGAAAAACGACGGAGACCTGATCGCTGCCATATTTTTCAACACGGGCTACCGTTTCCTGCAAAATTTCCCCCGGACCCGACTCGTAAAACACTTCATAATGGTGCCTGTTCAGCAACAGGGTAAGGGTGCCTGTAACCAGTATCAACGACACGGGGAAAATTCTCCAGGATGCTCTGATCTCCGGATAGAAGGAAAAGAGGACAACGAGCAGAAAAGGGAAAGCAAAAATGAGAACAGAGTATTGCAATACTGCACTGACAAGGCAGGAATAGATAAATCCTGTAGCAAGAAGAATAAAAAACCACAACAATGCAATCAGCCTGAAGGGAGGTTTGCCGGACCCTTCTTTCGATCGCAATAAAAAGCCGGCTAATCCGATGGAACCGAGCACCAGCATCAAAAGGGGGGAAAAATGAAAAACATACCCGAGGTAATCGGTTACGAAAAAAATATCGGGCTTCGCCAGCCATTCTTCAACTCCTTTCATTTTTATCTGATGAAGCAAAACAGGCAGGTGAGGCAGGTAGATAAAGAGTATTAAAAAAGCTCCCAAAAGATAATATTTCAACCTCTTTCTTTCGATCAGGAACAAACCCGTCAGCCAGACAATGCCGGCAAACAGCAGGCTGAAATAATGATTATAAGCACAGCAGATTGCAGCCAATACCATGCCGGCAAGATTCTTCAGATCATTCTTCCCCGGGTTCAACAAAAATTGTGTCCAGCACCATACCATCCAGAGAGAGAAAAACAGTCCGCTCATGTAAGGCCGGGCAACCTGAGAATAGTAGACCATGTATTGCAGGACAGCAAGTAGGGAGACAGTTAACAGGGCAACCGTTTCATTGAACCAGGCCCTGGCAATCCTGTACATATAGAAGAGGGATAACAAGCCAAACAGCAGGAAAGGGATTTTCAGCAAGAGCCTGGAAACACCAAAGATCCGGACAAGGAGGAACAGCAGTACCTGGATCCCTGCAGGATGCCCGTCCGGCTTGACGCCGAATTCTATCAGATCACTGAAACTGGTGTAGTCTGTTCTGAAAATGGCACTGAATTCATCCTGCGTAAATGGAATATCAGAAACCCTGTAAAAGCGAAGAAAGGCGGCAATAGCCAGGATGAAAAGAAAGAGCAAATGACTGATCTCAGGCATTCTCCTTCTGTTATTCATGCTGAAAGGGAACCAACCCATGGAATAACGCGTTGTTGTACCGGAAAAGTACCTGTACGAAGGCACGGTTTCCTTATAAACTTGTTTCTTATCCTCTGTTTCGTGGCAGGAATGCATCAGAAAAAAATCACCGGGAGATGTTAGCTCAGTTTTGCCTTCCTCCCCCGGTGAGTATATCAAAGATATCGTGCGGTCTTTCCTCTTATCCGATATTATCCGGAAATTAATTCCTTGTACTGGTCAGCGGTCAGCAAATCATCCAGTTCAGCAGGATCATCGATCGATATTTTGATCATCCAACCTTCCCCATACGGGTCCTTGTTCACGATTTCCGGAGTATCCTCCAGGTTAGCATTCATTTCCAGCACTGTGCCTGAAACGGGCATGAACATATCGGAAACGGTCTTCACCGCTTCGATTGTTCCAAAGACCTCCTCTTTCTTAAGCTGTTCCCCTTCGGTTTCAATCTCAACGAAAACCACATCGCTCAGTTCCCCCTGAGCAAAATCAGTAATCCCGACAAAGGCTTCATCCCCTTCAGTGCGGATCCATTCATGATCTTTGGTGTACTTCAAATTTTCTGGAACATTCATGATGATACGATTTATTATTGGTCAATATGATGCACTCAAAATTAACCATTTTTTAGAAAAAGTGTGGGCGTCAAGGTGAAATTAATCGGACAATGCTCATTTTTATTCCCTTGTTCCCCTGAATTACCAGCGTCGTTATCCAACGGATCCAATACCCTGCATGCACTTCCCATCACTGGGAAAGGGTGAAACGGATACTGAAACCAAAGTTTGTATTTGCTGTTGGGAAAGTCAGGGCTACAAACGGATCATTCACAACCCGGTCGAAAAACAACCTCAGGTTGAAGCGGTCGCTTAACACATAATCAGCCGTGACTTTTATGGTCAGGATCCGCTGACCTGCAGTAGGTTGATCAACATCTTCAACCAGCTTCCGGATGATGGTTTTGTTGTCTCGTATCGAAAAATCTGCCCTGAGGTTCAAATCGCTTCGCAATTCCCGTTGCTGTCCTCTCGTCCTCAACGTGATCTGCACATCATTAAACCGGTATCCTGCACCCACCACATATTCCTGGCTATTGACCTCGGTAAGCTGGTTATTTGCAAGGCTCAGACCCAATGTCCGGCTCTTTTTCATTTCGAACCGTGTGGTCATATCATTGATCCAGGTGAGGTCGACATTCAACAGGGGACTGAACTGTTCGTTGATACTTGCATTGATGACTTCAAACCTGGGCAGAAAATTGTACTGGATGTCCCGGATGTAATTAATCCCGTTCTCCTCATGGTAATACAGGTTCGTGGTATAGGATCCGATGTCGAAAGAGGATCTGTATGCATGACTGATGGTGACTGTTTTTAAAAACCGTTGGATAAAGTCTATGTTGGTTAATCCCTCGTAGATAATTCGCCAGTTTGGAAGGATGTTCAGGATGGAGGGAAATGTTTGGAGTGAAATTTTATCCGGATCGCGTTTTGAGTATGCGGCAAGAAATGCAGGGATCAGCACTTCCTGTGATGTCAATCCAAAACCGTTTTTATATCCGGTCGTAATTGGCAATCCGGTTTCAGGGTCAATATCCGGATCATAACTGGGATCCTGTTTTTGCCGCTCCTTTGCCAGTCTCTCGGAAATGGTGAATGTGTATCGTTTAAACCGTTCGAAATTTTCAGAGTGATAATTGTCCGAGGATGATATTTTCTCAAAAGCAGTGAACCCGGTAAAACAGGTCATGCTGAAATTCCCGGTTAGCATTCTGTTTCTTGTGCTATCCGGGAAATTCCCATTCACATCGGCAACATAATAGGCACTCATATTTCTTGAGAACCGGCGGTTAGCGGTCAGATCAATCCGCATCCCGCTGAAGGGTTCAATGGAGCTTCGGAGGTTAAAATTTTCGTTATGGGTCATGGTGAAGGGATTATTCACCAGCGAATCGAGTGTCAACCAGTTGTTTTTAACCGCTTTATCGGCAAATCCTTCATCCTGCCAGCCCATGATGAACGCCCACCCGGGTGCCAGCACACCATTCGCCTGATCCATACCCAGGTATTTTGTCCCCGGTTTATATCCGGGTAATATTGTTCCTTCATTTTGTGAATAGGAGATAGAGATATTTTTTACCGCCATCAAAAACCGGGCAGTCGTCTCACCGATGAGGATCAGCGGGCTCTCTTTTCGTTCAATCTGCCCATCGATCTCCACGCGGACACTCTCATAATCCTCTGCCGCAGTAAAAACCACTTTCCGGTCGTTTTCAATCACCAGATCCCCTTCGACCTCCCTTCCATCCTGACTGATCAGGATCACTTCAACATCTTCTGTCATCAGGCGGTGATAAATGGATTTGGGGTCACCGGCCTTGAGTCTCAGGTCATCGCGCCGATAGGTAACGGTTTTATAGCGCTTCTCTGTGGGAGGCTGCCGCTGACCACCCCTGTACCTTTGATTGATATTATTCAGGAACCCCACTTTGTTGTACAGGTTCATCATGTTCAACTGTCCGTTTAGCTGAGCCGTATTCGAATTGATGATGGTATTGCCGAGGTCTATATTCAGGGTGTCAGCGAAGACAGGGCCGATATTCCATTCATAGGTTGCACTGTACCGTACCGAAGCAGATATCCAGTTGAATAGTGGGATCTTATTGATCGGCAGCGTATAGGTTGCATTAATAACATGGTGATAGCGAGTGGTTCTGCCCAGGTTTTTCAGGTTGGTAAGCACCGAATCTTTCCATGCCTGGTATTCATCCTTATACCGGTTTTTATCCACTC
>CAZTES010000190.1:0-6493 GCA_964612275.1 uncultured Rikenellaceae bacterium | reverse complement strand
CTTCAATGAGATCAAGCGGCTAAAAGAATCCAGATGAGTATTGCCAGCTAAATGAAATGCCTTACTTTTATTGTATTTAAGGGTAATTGGAAAACTGTTGCTTTACACCAATGTACTCAATAATCCCGAAAATTAGTTAATCTCTGATTAACATTAATTTTTCGAGGATCCTCGAAAAACTACTCCTGAAGGGATTGTTTTTGGGGACTTAATTACCTTCTAAACTACCAACAGAGTTTAAAGTCCTTTGTCTTTTAGACCCTAAGCTTCTCTGCCGACAAAGACATCCGGCCTATTGATCAAAATCTCATTCTCCTGTACTTTTTCCTTTTAATTTTTTACTTTTTTCTTGCTTTACTGTAACTTGTATGGATTATGAAAATCCATTATTAATCCAAAATCACACCCATGAAAACAAAACGAACATGGATGTTTGTGTGTGCTTTCCTGGTATTTGCTTTATCTGCCCTGTCTCAAGCACCACAAAAGTTCAATTACCAATGCGTTGTCCGCGATGGAGACGGAAATACGATTGCTGACCAGAATGTTAGCGTACGGATTAGTTTAATTGAGGGAAGTGTTGGCGGTCCTACTGTATATGCTGAAACCCATACGGCCACAACCAATACTTTCGGGCTTATAACCCTTGAGATCGGTAGTGGAACCGTAGAATCGGGAGATCTCTCATCCATCGACTGGGGCGCAGACGGATATTTCATGAAAGTGGAACTGGATCCTGCCGGTGGAACAGCCTACCAGGATATGGGAACGACCCAGCTCCTTTCCGTTCCCTATGCATTGTATGCCCATGCTGTTGATACACCCATGAGTAAACTGGGTATCGTGGAAAGTCCTCTGTCAGATCCTGATGAGGCATTGTTTGAAGTAAAGACCAAAGAGGGAGAGACTGTATTTGCTGTTTACAATGAGGGAGTCAGGGTGTATGTGCGAAATGACTCCGTCAAAGGAACAAAAGGAGGTTTTGCTATTGGTGGAATTCGTCCGGGTAAAGGCATAACCAACGAGTTTTTTCGGGTTACTCCGGATAGTGTAAGGGTATATATTGATGAGACAATTGATAAAGGTACCAAAGGAGGATTTGCGGTCGGAGGCTTTACTCCTGGAAAAGAAGTAACCGGAATATTGCAAAGCCTGACCAAGAAGAACTATTTTATCGGCCATCAAAGTGGGAAAAATATAACCACCGGAATATATAATGCTCTCATCGGGTACGAAAGCGGATTAAACATAACAACAGGATCAAGCAATGCATTCCTGGGATACCAGAGTGGATATCAAAATAATACCGGAACAGGTAACCTCTTTCTCGGTTACCAGACCGGATATACCAATACCGATGGGAACTATAACTCTTTCCTGGGCTACCTGGCCGGCTATTCCAATGCCTTTGGTGTATACAATACCTTCCTTGGGAGCTTTTCAGGGTATAGCAATACACATGGTAATAACAATACTTTTGTGGGTGACTCCACAGGATATTCCAATATCAATGGGAACTTTAACACCTTTGTGGGTACCGGTTGCGGAAACAAAAACACCTCCGGTGAATCCAATGTTTTCATCGGGAACCAGTCCGGGTACAACAATACAACCGGCTTTGTGAATGTATTCATCGGGAATAAAGCCGGATTCCTTGAAGAAACAGGAAAAGAAAATGTTTTCATTGGTAATGGAAGTGGAATGAACAGTGTCGATACATGGGGAAATGTGAATATCGGTTTTTTGAGTGGTCATAATACAACGACCGGCTCTGCCAATACCTTTGTCGGTGCCAATACCGGGTATTCCAATAAGGAAGGATTTTCAAACACGTTCATCGGGATCAATGCAGGATATTCGATCGATTCGACCTGTTGTAACACCTTCATGGGTGATAATGCCGGTTATTTTGCCACCACCAGCGAAAAAAATGTGTTCCTGGGTGCATTCTCAGGATATAACGCCAGCCAGGATAACAACTTCAGCTTTTCCAATGTGTTCATTGGAAATGAAGCGGGATGGAACAGTACAGGAGGCAATTCCAATGTAATGATCGGTCACAGGGCAGGCCACCAGAATGAATTATCGTTCGAAAACGTATTTATGGGATTTGAAAGTGGTTTTAACAACACCACAGGTTATTCAAACGTGTTTATCGGGTCCAACTCCGGCTGGTCCAATGTTGATGGTCATTTCAACATCTACATTGGAAATGATGTCGGATTCAAAAACACGGCAGGCAATTCAAACGTGATGATCGGGCACCATGCAGGACGGGAAAATTCAACATCTTTTGAAAATGTTTTCCTTGGATTTAAAAGTGGATACAGCAATGCTTCCGGTAATTCGAACGTTTTCATCGGTTCCAACTCAGGATTTTCCAACTTGAGCGGACACAACAACATTTTCCTGGGAACCAATGCCGGCTATTCACACCAAACCGGGAATGAAAACATCTATATTGGCAACCGGAGCGGTTATTCAAGCACCTCAGCCTGGGGAAATGTCTGTCTGGGTTTCCAGACCGGTGAGAATTTAACCACCGGATTTGCAAATACATTCCTGGGAACACAGGCCGGATTCTCCAATAAAGCCGGATTTTCCAATACCTTCGTTGGAATTAATGCCGGGTATTCACTCGATACGTTGTGTTGTAATACATTCATGGGAGACAATGCAGGATATAATGCCTCAACCAGTGAAAAGAATGTTTTCATCGGAGCATTTACCGGATACAATAACAGCCTGAATACAGATGAGAGCTATTCCAATGTGTTTATTGGAAATGAAGCTGGATGGACCAGCACAGGAGGCAACTCAAATGTCATGATCGGGCACCGTACCGGATACTCAAACATACTATCCTACGAAAATGTATTCCTGGGATTTGAAAGCGGATTTTTCAACGAAACAGGCTGTTTCAATGTATTCATGGGATCCTTTAGTGGTAATAAAAACACTACAGGATATGAAAACGTATTCATTGGGAATCACAGTGGTGCTTCTAATATAGACCGGTATGGAAATGTATTCATCGGACCCTTCACGGGAGAAAAAAATACCGATGGATTCGACAATGTTTTCATTGGAACACATACCGCACAAAAAAATACCGGCGGAAGGTCAAATACCGTTGTCGGAGCCTGGGCAGGAGACCTGGCTGAACTGGGAAGTTTCAATGTGATTGTTGGAGATCATGCAGGACGGAATAATACCGGCTCTAACAATGTCTTTGTGGGTAATTCATCAGGACTGACCAATACAAATGGATTTGGGAACCTGTTCCTTGGAAATGAGGCCGGTATCAATGAGACCGGTTCAGACAGGCTCTATATCGCAAATACACCTGCTGATAGCTCGCAAGCCCTGGTATTCGGAGAATTTGACACACGACGCCTCCGTTTCAATGCAAACATTGGAGTGGGCACCCATCCCGGGGACGAAAAGATAGCTGTCCGACAACAAGACGGGGCTGGGATCTTGAAACTAAGTGGGACAGGAAGTCCCTTGCACTTTGCCAGCATTTACCTGGAATCGGTCGAATCGGAACCCAACGAACTGTGGCAAATTAACCATACCGTTGATAATGAAATCAACTTTGTCTATCACGACGGTTTGAGTTCCTGGCTGGTGGGTATGACCCTTAATAAAGATGGCCGACTGGGTTTGGGCCGCACTCCAGAGGTCAACCTGCTTGAGGTGGAAGGAAAAGCATCAAAAATCACTGCCGGGGATTGGCTGGCAAATTCCGATTACCGGATAAAAACCGATATAAATGATATCGAAGACTCATATAAAACGATACTTCAATTAAGGCCTGTTTCTTTCAAATATTCAGAGAGTTATAGAACTGTGCATCCCGGTGTTGAGGACAAAACCTACTACAATTTTATTGCCCAGGAGTTCCGGGAAGTATTTCCCGATGCTGTAAAAGGAAGTGGTGAGTACATTGAAGGTGATCCGGAAGAGATCCTGCAGATGGACAGCTATCCGGCGCAGGTAATCACCGTCAAAGCGGTCCAGGAGCTGATCCTGCAGGTACAGGAACAGCAGCAGATGATCCTGGATTTAAAAGCGGAGATTGAACGGATGAAGAGGGAGGAGTAAGTTAAGTTATGCCGTAGGCATCCTCCCGTTGGGACCTGCCAAGGGCATGGCTATGCCACCTTTGGGGCTTCGGGATTGGGTGACAGGTTAAACAACCAAAAAGGAAAATTAATATCCTATTTTAACTTAAAGACAAACAATCCCTGGAGTTGAACGAGTAATTTGGTGATTCGTCATCCTAGCTGCTGTCAAAATCACACTTATTTTTTATCCGTTGATAAGTTAAAAAAGAAGTGACGCCATGCCTGCCAGGCAGTGTATTTCTTCAGTATTTAGGTAACAGATTTGTTTTCTTGTTTTAAGATCTGTTTATGTTTATTCAATAGCTAATTTTTTACAGAGTCTTAAGGATATTAAGAACACAATCCTGGAGGGATTGAATAATGAATAGCCCGGTACAAGCCCCGATGCCTGCCTGCAGCAGGCAGGATTTTGTCGTGGCGAAGTGCCGGGTACGATTGATGAAAAAAACACAACCCCGGAAGGGGTTGAATATTATTACTCTAAAAAGCAAAATTCAACCCCTATAGGGTTGTTATCTTCTCGTATATCCTAACCACCGGTTATGACCGGTGGTTATTCATTATTCTACCCCTATCGGGGTAAAGTTTAATGGTTAAAACTAATGTCGCTAAAAATACCTGGTATATAATCTGTCTTTTGATATTCGTTTGATATTTTTTTATCGAAATTGTGAAGTATTACACGAAAGACAGGAGTGAAAAGAGAGGGCAAAGGGCATTTGAACTTGATTCCTCACCCGTTCTCCTTTAAAATTCATGGTTATTTGTACCAAGTTGACAAAAAACATACCTCCTCATCCCATATCCAAAATGGATATCATTCTTGGATAATAACAATTCTCTTTAACTTATTAACAATTAACATATAACTCCTCCCCTTGTTTTTGAAAATTTTTCTTTTAAATTTAATGATTCAAACCACACGGAATATTGTTTTTATCTGTTTCATCAGAGACAGGTGTTTCCAGCAACAGCGGTGATGATAAAAATGCCACACATCGATTGCAGGACCACGACAGGAAATAGCCGTTGCCCCTATCTGGTTGAATATAAGCGGAGTTCAGAAGGCAAGATCTATTCCTACCGGAACCTGTTCGTATGCGAATTCCTGAATGTCGTTCTTGAACACCTGATCGATCACAGTGATTCGGTTGGCCGGAATATAACGGATGTTCTTTCCCCCTGGGATTGTGCTGTAAGGCAAAAACTCAGACAAGATGGGCAACACCCCAGGATGATCACCATTGAATTTGAACAATAGATGATTATCATTAAGCTTACAAGTCCATGAAGGTCACTCGGCGAAGATTCATTAACACCAGCATTGCAGGAATAACCGGGTTAACGCTTTACCGTTCCATGCTGGCAAACAATCTCATCCATCCTGCTGTACCGGATCCTTTCCAGCTGGTACCATTGGGCACTACAGGAATAATGATTCCTTTGCTCAGTTCCGGAACAGGGTTTATTGGAGGAAACCGGCAATCCAACCAAACCCGCCTGGGAAAAGAGAAGTTCGAAAGGCTGTTACACTATGAATTCGAACGCGGTATCCGTTTTTTCGACTGTGCCGACACATACGGAACCCATCCCTTTGTAGCCAATGTATTACAATCAAAACCCCGGGATAAATACATACTGAGCTCCAAGATCTGGTTTCATGCAGGTGGTATTCCTGAAAAGGAGCGGCCTGATGCAGATGTTGTGGTCCGTCGTTTCCTGAAAGAACTCAAAACGGACTACATCGACCTGCTCCTGATCCACTGCCTTACCGATCCGGCCTGGCCAAAGCAATTCGAAAAACAGATGGAACTCATGGAGCGGATGAAAGAGAAAGGAATGATCCGGGCACACGGTGTCTCCATTCATTCCCTCAATGCCCTGAAAGCCTGCCTGGATAATCCCTGGGTCGATTTTATCCATACCCGGATCAATGCTTATGGTGATGCCATGGATAACAGGAACCCGGAAGTTGTGGCCGGTGTCCTGAAACAGCTTCACGCTCAGGGAAAGGGTATTGTCGGGATGAAACTGATCGGCAATGGTAATTTCAGAAATGATCCGGAAAAAATTGATAAGTCGCTTCGTTATGTTTTGGATCTGGGCAGTGTCGATACCCTGATCATCGGTTTTGAAAAACCGGAAGAGGTTGACGATTATGTCACCCGTGTGGAAAAAACTCTTAACACCTTACCTGCTGTTGTGGAATAACTTCGGTTATTCGTCAGACGAACTGCAGTCGTCTGACGAAGTTTAATACATTCAACCCCTTTAGGGTTGTTTTTGCTCCACTTGCTTAAACCACCGGTTGCTACCGGTGGTTATTCATTGTTTTACCCCTGCCGGGGTACTATGAAAGTGTA
>CAZTES010000189.1:0-6502 GCA_964612275.1 uncultured Rikenellaceae bacterium | reverse complement strand
ATTTGCTTTGGCTTGCCCAGGTGATCCCGCGCTTCATGATCTCCAGGGCTTCCGGAACAGAAAAATCATTGGATACATGCCCGAGTGACGAATAGAATACCCGGCCCTTTCCGTACATCTTCTTCCATACAATGGGCATGACACATCCCTTGATCCAGAACGCATGCTGATCACTGAAGGTGGTGGTTGCCAAAACTTTCACGTTGGGATCAATGTGCATGTAATATTGTTCGGAGTGCATGTCAAAATCGGACAGGCCCTGGGTTACAGGATCTTCATGGTTCGTGATATTCACCCGGTAATCGACCACTCCTCCCGGATGGGCCACCCATTGACCACCGACCATAAACTGGTACTCGGTATTCTGGCGAAAAGAATCCCCCAGTCCGCCGTGCCAGCCTGCCAGTCCAACACCTCCTTTTACCGCGTCCAATAAGGCCCGTTCCTGTTCACCGGTTATAGTGCCCATGGTATAGACCTGGATGATCAGATCCACTTCATCCATCAGTTCCTTGTCCAGGTATGCATCCAGTGTATTGGATACCGTCACTTCAGCCCCCACCTCCTCCAGCCAGGGCTGGAAGATATCCACACACTGCTTTGGCTCGTGTCCATCCCATCCGCCCCAGACCATCAACACCTTTTTTCCCTGCAGGGTCTCTTCGGGGGGTACCGACATACAGGAAAAAGTGGTTTCGGTGGTGAACAGGATCACCAGACTTATCAATACCGGTTTATACATAAGAACTCCTTTTTTCATCATTTGTCGATTCATGGTATGTAATATTGATTTCAAGTGGAAATTAACAAAAAAGTCTTGTTTTTCTATATTTTATCATGATATTCTTTGAAACAGTTCACAGGATTAAGTCCTATTGGGATCACTTCTTATCCTTGTCCGCCGCAGCTTCAGCGAAGGTGGAACCCCAGGACCATTAATTTTTAATCCCTTATTTAATGTTCACAACATTTTGCTCCATGCTCTATGCTCCATGCTTGTCACCAGGTACCTGGGAACCATGAACTAATATTGTCTTTTACGATTGGAGTCAGGCTAACTCAGCATCAATCCGATCTTTTTTTCAATGGTGGTCTTGAACTCATCGCAGCAGGCGGTGACGTGGATAAAATAGGTGTCCGGAGCAGTGAATTTCAGCTCAAAGTTTGCCGGTTTATCATGTTCCGGACAATTAATTTCGGATATGCTGGAAGAGATAATGGAGGCATAGGTATTCGCCAATGCTGGTTTGGGTTTCCCATCCGGGTTCTTGAAAACGATCTTTAGCATGGCACGGGATATATGTATGCAAGTTAAATTAAAATATCGATAAAACCTATTGATTGTAGATACCCTCGCATGGTGACCCGGAGATAAGGAGAAAGAGTACCGAGGTAACCTGACATGCCAATCCATTCTTCCGGCGGAAAATATCAATCCTGCACATATTTGTTGCACTATTGATTCATCTCCCTGCTCACACATAACCCATCACACCCAGGACCGCTTGATGGATATTTAATCTGACTGCTAAACTCGTCGCTCGAGCTGAAGTCGAGCGACGAGGAACTATCTGTCGTGCACCGTCCGCCAGCTGGCGGATCGGGGTACGTCTATCATACTTGCCAGAATTCGTCGCCCCAGCTTGAGTGGAGCGACGAGGGCAAAAAGTGATACGATGACTTTCTGCCGCCAATAAGGTGCTCACTCAGTCATCGTATCACTCTCCAGTAGTCGGGCGACGAAGAAAGCTGCCCTGCTCCAATAGTGGGAGTTACATAGTATCCCCCTCTCGAGGTGGAAAATCCTGACAATCCCGACACCTGCCTTGCAGACAAGGAATCGTCGGGATGTCAGGATAGGGGGAGGTAAGTTTTCGTTGGCCGTCGTTACGAAACCCTTAACAAATAAATGATGAACATTTCACTTATCAACTGAAAATTTCAGTAAACCGGCATTTTTCCTTCCCGTGGAAAGTGCCAATCCCAACATCTTTCGGAAATTTTTAATATAGCAGGATTTCGTTAAATTTACTCCAGAGGGATAATCCTTCCAAACCATTTCAACTCTTGCCCATGAAAAACACACTTATCAGGATATCGGTGATGATGCTTGGACTTTCAACTGCCGGATTGGCGCAGGATATGGAACAACCATTCATTCCTCGTCATGCAGGTAACTTTTTTAACCAGGGATATATTCTGGAAGATCGAAACGGGGATAGCATTACCGATTATATTAGCTGCACGATAATTCTGCCCGAAAATCCTGCTGAACCGGAAATAACGGCCGCTGCCAACATTTCAGCACGACTCGGATACGAGACAGCCTCATTGGATTTTAACCGGGTCGGTTACGATTCGGATAAGAGAACCACTTATGACCAGCCGGCTATCGTCATCGGTTCACAAAACAGACTGCTCAACCGGTCTGATATACTCAAAAAGAGTGCTGGAAATGGATTGAAGCCGGGGCAGGGGGATATCTGTTTTTTTAAACCGGACGGTTTCTTCAGAAAAGGGGGAGTAGCTCTAACAGGCTATGATGCAACCGGTCTGATTGCTGCTGCAAACTATTTTGCAGGCCGGTTTCCCGAGATCTGGAGCCCGGATGGAAAGAAGTTTGCAGATGTTCATGACCGGTTTACTGCGTTTTTTAAAGAAAAGAAAATTGAGCAGCAGGATATCTTTTCCTCACGAATTGTGATTGATGCAGAAAGACCGGGAGTGAAAAAACTGGTGCTGCACATCGAATTCCCCGATCGGGCAAACCTTGATTCGGCAAAGCTGGCACTGACCCGGAAAAAGAAGAATGGACCAGAAGGGGAGAGTAATGAAACTGATACTATTCCGGGGAAAAAAGCCGATCGGGCTTCACTCGATTTTTTCGGACTCCACCGGATTGAATTTTACCTTCAGTGTCCCGGAAAAAGGGAAGTATTCGACATGTTGCCCCTGAAAGAATGGGTGATGGAGCAACGTCTCTCAAATACTGCAAACACCACATCCGATTTCTCACTCTCAAAATTGTATACCCTGACCGGTATGTTTTCTGACAACAACAGGGATTATGTACCGGATCACGTAAAATCATACGTCTCACTAGCCGGGGTGGATGCACCACAGGGTGTTGTCGATTTTGCCTTTCGTACAGGTCTTGAAACAGCAGGAATTAGGGTGCCGTTTGTTGTTGTGGCTGGAGAAGAGGAGAGCCCGGAAAAATATGGATTTCCAATACTTTTTGGAAGGGACCATTATTCCACTGGTAAACTGCAAAATGAGGAACGGATCCACGGTGTTACATCCGAACCGGGGATTGGATTCATCCAGTTTATCCCGGAAGCATTTCAAAAGAATCATGCCCTGGTCATCAGCGGAACCGATCAGGATGGACTGGAGTCGGTTTCGGATTACCTGTCCAAACGGTTGCCCTACCTTTGGGAGTATGGGAAGGGGAATTACCGCCTGGAGGACATTGAGGAAGATGTCCGGAAGTTTTTCCAGGTGAAAAACGCTCCCGGTCAGGCAGCATTGGCAATCCATAAACTGAGAACCTGGCTGGACCGGATAGCCGGGAAGGAGATTGAATCCCTGAACATTGAACTGGCACTGAAAGAGTCCCCGGAAGGATTAACGGATTTTACGGAGAACCTGGTAGAGGAATATTTTCCGAAAGCAAACATAGATGTCGAACTGTTCACCACGGGATTTGGAGTCGGGAAAACGATTTTTGAAGAAAACATGGAGATCCCCTGGGAAGTGGATGAGTTCTGGAGCCTCTTCAGGGATGAGGCTCTGCCGAGAATGGATAACAGCAACCAGGGGATCATTGAGGTACGGGTCAGCGAATCGCCTGAAGTGCGTGAACAACTCAAACAGCAGATCAAAGCCGAATTGAATGCAAACGGAATCGATCCGGCATCGTTCGAGATCGTCGTTCTGTCAGCCTATAAACAGGGATTCAGCTGGTTGCATGATTATATCCTGCCAAAGATCAGGGAGAACGATATCGGTGAGATCGCCATCACATACCATACCCTGAAAGAGTCGGATGAAATACGGTGGCAGACGGTAAATGCCAACACCCGCTGGTTGCAGGAGATCTTCCCGATCGATACCGTGCTTGCCCGGGAACTGGAAATACCGGCTACAAAAATCACCTTTCACCGTAAGATGGAGAAAGATCCGATATACACAGTTACCGTAACGGACCCGGAAGGCAAGCTCATTCTGGAGGAATCGTTTGATCCGAAGTATGTGATCCGCCCTTTTTTCGATCTCTTTCCGGAGTATGAATCAGTCCGGGTGACCACCGGGTGGGTCTATGTACAAATAGGCGATAACGTACTCCTGGATAAACGGATCAAAACGGATCCTGAAACCTTCTGGGATCATTTTCAGACAGAAACCTACCGGAAAATCATTGACTATGTCATGGATGTGCAGGATGGTAAACCATCGGTGCTGAGTGCACCCTATTTCGATGAATTGAAGGTTGACCTCACACTCAGTGAACCCAATTACAGGCTCGGCATTGACGAAGAGGTTATCTCTTCCATAGATGCCCTTCACGAGGACATCCTGTTTCATACACTGGCGCTGTTTAACCGCATCGGTGGTCGGTACGGAGTCGGTGGACTGGCTTATCCGGGGAGGATATTGCCGTTATTGAAATCACCGGTGGATGGGAAACCCAGTACTGCCAGGATAACTTTTACCGGTAAGGAGAAAGCTACTCCGGAATTGTTTTTTTCCTATAAAGAATCTAAAAATGAGCTGGTTAGCCAGCGGTATCCCTTGATTTCCCTGGATGTTAGGACACCCTTTCTCCGCGGGATTGAGCTGAAACACGGCATGGAAGGAATCAACAAGCTGTTGTTTGATGTGGTGGCCACCGATTCATCAGACCGGTATGAGGAGTTTAAAGAAAGAGCCTCTGAAATACAGATCGACCTCGCTTTCATCCCGGTTGAAAAATTAACCGTAATGATCAATATCCTGGGAGAGCTTCAACAAAAAGGAATGTATGGTGAAGTGTTGAGCTACGATAAAATAAACGAACTGATGTTCCGGGTTACCCTTGAAGACAGCATAAAATATTCAAAGCTGGTTTCACTGAAGCAGAATGCCACCACGGTGGATACGGATAAAAATGCCTTGCCGGCCATTACCATTGATTCGGGTGGCGGACAAATCATCCAGTGGAACAGGCCCATGCCGCCCGGTGAGGTGGCACTTGACCTCGCCATCCTGAACCGGTTTCCCGAGATCAATACCTATTACATGGCAACATCCTTTCTCGGACACAATATATATGCCGCCGATATTTTGCTGCCTGTCGATGGGAAATACACCTCCCAGGCAAAGCTGAATGCCCTGAAACCGACACTTATGCTCATTGGCAGGGTACATGGGAATGAAGTTTCCAGCACCAGCCATCAATTGAAGCTGGCGGAATTGTGTGCTACCGATAAAGCATACCAGAAGTTTTTGCAAAAGGTTAACCTGGTGATATACCCCATGGTCAATCCGGACGGTGCTCAAACGGCTTACGACATGTACCTTGAGAATCCCGATTTTATGCTGCATGCCGGCCGGTACGGTGCGCTCGGTTACGACGTGCCAAGAGGGGGCAGAAACCTGGATCACCTCTATCCGGAAGCGGGTGTGGTAGGCCGGTTGAGAGAGACATGGCTGCCCGATGTGTTCGTGGATATGCACGGTATCCCAACACACGAATGGGTACAGTATTTTGCAGGCTATAGCGCCTGGGTGAACAGCAGGGTAGGCGGTGCAAGGAGTTACTGGCTGCCACGCGGATGGTATATCCCCGGATTTAACTGGATTGAAGATAAAGAATACCCGGAACTGATGAAAGTCCAGAAAGCAATCACCGATTCCATTACAACCGGGGTGATGTCCCTGCCGGAAGTGAAAGCCATGAATGACCGGTTTTATGACCGATACATCAAATACGGGAAACAGGATCCGGATACCTACCGGGAATACTTTTACGAAGGCGTTCAGCTGGAAGCCCGGTTGAAAGGCAGAAAAATATCGGAATCGGGAATAACCGGGTCAAACATTACCTATTATGCCATTACCACTGAATCAGCCGATGAAACGGCATACGGCGAATGGCTTCAGCTGGTCTGTACGGCTGGACTGGCGAATAGCACAGCACTGTTGAATTACCTGGCAAACGGCGTGAACCGGGTTGAACACCAGACCAGAGATCATGGGGATTTTGTAACCAGAAGCGTCTTCCGGAAAAAACCGGTACTGCCGTATGAAAAAGAACCGGAGAAATGAACAGCAAAAGCCGATTGATAAATACCATTCTTTTCACCCTGTTGTTTGTTCTCGCAACCGGAACAACACTTGCCCAATCCAACCTGTTTGAAAGGGGCTATGTGATCCTGAATAACCGGGATACCCTCTTTGGCTATGTCAAAGACCTGGCGGTACGAACAGACCTCTACCTGTCGGTTACCTTCAGCGATAA
>CAZTES010000188.1:0-6506 GCA_964612275.1 uncultured Rikenellaceae bacterium | reverse complement strand
TCCATTTGGGTGATGCAGAGACGACACGTATGGCTTCCTTATCCAGTGCGGGATCGACACCACGAACCACCTCTACATTATTTACACTTCCGTCCGGTTCCACTACGAACTGGACGAACACCCTTCCGCTAATTCCGTTTTCAGCAGCAATTTCGGGGTACCTGAGGTTTTTTGCTATCCACTCCCTGAAACCTTCCTGACCTTTACCCTGGAAACTTGGCATGTCTTCAACGATAAAGAAAATAGGAGCTTCCTCTTCCTCCTCCTCATCTTCAATGTTAAACTCAAGGATCTCAACCTCTGTTTCCATATCGATCTCGGTGTCTTCCAGGATCAATTCATCCTCAATTTCAACATTATCCTCAACGATGTTAAGGATTTCTGTTACTTTGGGCGGCTCAGGTGGCC
Source organism: uncultured Rikenellaceae bacterium (assembly GCA_964612275.1). Taxonomy (GTDB): domain Bacteria; phylum Bacteroidota; class Bacteroidia; order Bacteroidales; family VadinHA17. The sequence goes on along the minus strand of CAZTES010000188.1, from coordinate 6,098 downwards.
GTTCCGGTTCAGGTTGTTCCTGGCGCGTAATGGGGATGATCTCCTCTTCAACGTCTTCAGCACCTCCAGTATCAAATTCATTCCTTGATAAACCCGTGCTGGTCCATTCGAAGGCTATCAGTACAAGAGACAATACGATAACCAGCCCCAATTGAAAGAATACCCCTTTCCGTTTTTCCAGGTTCACTTGATCGGTTTTTTTCAGTTCCATCTTTGTTTAATTTTAAGCTTCTAAAAATAAGGAATTCTCACTATATTTTCAAAACAAAAAGAGAAAAGAATGGATAAATGCTCTTTTTTGCCGAAACAGAGCCCCTTCCCTGAATTCAATAAATTAATGAATGGGGATAAGGAAAATAACTCACCAGAAAATTATATACAAAAATTGTACCTAAAATCGATTTCTTTTGATTTCATTTAATCCCTGCAAAAATCAGATTTTTTTTTAATTTTGCAATCCAGAAAAGCATTATATGGGGCATTAGCTCAGATGGCTAGAGCGTTTGACTGGCAGTCAAGAGGTCATCGGTTCGATTCCGATATGCTCCACCTTCGCTCGCCGAAGCGAGCTTCGGTGGACACAGTCCACTGAAAATCGCGAAATCGATATAATGGCGGTTCATACCGCCTTTTTTATGGAATACTGCGTTTATATTCTGGACAGCCTGGTTAATAACTCAAAGTATATCGGCCAATCACAAAATTTAGAAGACCGGATTAAACTACATAATCGTGGATATATTCAATCCACCGCATCAAGAAAACCCTGGAAACTATATGCCCACAAGATTGTAAGTTCAAGAAGTGAATCTGTTCAGCTTGAAAAAAAACTTAAAAACCTTAAATCATCAACCAGATTGAATTATTTTCTGGTCAACAACGATTTTATTATCGCTAAGCATTAGCTCAGCTGGTCCCGTAAAACTTGCAATCCGGCAAAGGCCGGATTGTTTAGTTTTACGAGGATCCTCGAAAATCTAAGGGGATCACCGAATCCGCCAGCCGTGTAACGCTTCACAATTTCGGTAACAAAATTTCAAATAACCATCTGAAGGTAGATTTTGTTCAAGGTCCTTATACCGAAATTAGTTTTTAGGCATCTAAATTTACCCCGCAGGGGTAGAACAATGATTAGCCACCGGTGGAACCGGTGGTTAAAATGTACGTGGAGATTACAACCCTGAAGGCCTGCCTGCCATGCCTCCGGCAGGTGAACCGGCAGGCAGGCCTCTGGGATTCTTCTTCTTATCTATCCAATAATATTTACAAAAAATATCTAATAAATAGCTATAATAGTCTTAAAATAGAAAATAAAAATCTGTTACCTAAATACTGAAGAAATACACAGCCGGCGGATGAGGTAATCCGCTGCGCTTTCACCTTCCTTCAGTATGCCAGCCCACACTCAATAACCATTTTTCCAATCAGTTATGAATCATACAATAAAAAAATTTGTACATTTGAAGTAGAATTCTTTTTTTCTCGTAGCGGTGAAATGAAATCCCTGACAGGACCTGGAATGTTTATGTTGTGGCTGAATATGACGTAGTACTTTAAAAAGCTTACAAATTTCAGGGAATAATGACGAAATACTCAGCGATCATTGCCCTGCTTTTATTATTGCCATTATCTGTATCTCCGGGTCACTCCCAGCAGTCGGATTTTCCGGAAATGACTGGTCCCTATCTTGGCCAAAATCTTCCGGGGACAGAACCGGTAATTTTCGCACCCGGACTGATATCCACACATTATGATCAGAGCTATATCGCTTTTTTGCAGGAAGCAAGGGTATGTGTTTTTTCCGCCGGTACGGACAGGGGGCATGAAACATACTACACCTATGAAAAAGACGGGCAGTGGACAAAACCCCAACGGGCACCATTTGAAGAATTGCAGGGTCATCCCAATTATACCACCGGCCCCCTCGGAGTGAAGGTTTATTTCCATTCCGGAAGACCCACTCATCCGAAGGACACCCTGGAAGATGATAATATCTGGACCATCGAATGGACCGGTTCGGGTTGGGCAGAACCGGTTTCTTTGCCGGATCCTGCCAACTCGCAGTACGGTGAAGCCTATCCATCAGCAGCAACAGATGGTACGGTTTACTTTTTCACATGGAACCTGCCGGGAACACAGGGCTATGATATATGGTTCAGCCGCTGTATCAACGGACAATACCATGAGCCAGAACGTCTCCCCTGGCCGGTGAATACAGATTTTATTGAATATGATCCCTATGTCTCGCCAGATGAGAGTTTTTTAATTTTCGGCTCGGACCGTCCGGGAGGCTATGGAAAAAGCGACAATTATATATGCTTCCGTAAAGAGGACGGAAGCTGGACATCCCCCTTAAACCTTGGCTTGCCCTATAATTCGTCCAGTTTTGATCTGTGCGCCAACGGGACTCCCGATGGAAAATACTTTTTTTTCATCAGCGGAAGAAAAACCGATATTGATAAAGGTAAAACCGGGTGGGAGTCCGGTCAGGAATATGAGGAAGATGCCGATCTTTACTGGGTTGACTTCTCCTTTATTAACAAGCTGAAAAATATTGCTCTAACCAAACAGAATGCCGCGGAAATTATCAGGCGTGAGTATATAGAAAATGGCGTCCAGGATGCCGTCCAAACATTAAATGCACTCTATTCGGATCATAGGGACAGCATCTATTTCCCGCCTTTTGAGCTACTATCTCTCACGAAAATCATGCTGGAAGAAGAGAATACCGGGGATGCTGATCTTTTTTGTTCAGCCATTTATGAAATGTTACCAAAAGAGCTCATGATCAAAGAAGGCTATGCCTGCATCTGCGCCATGAACGGCCATGTTCCAAAAAGCCTGAAAATTTTTGAAGAACTGGATTCGGAAGATCCGCATTTTAACCTCAGTGAGGCTCTCTCTTCGCTTGGCTACCTCTTTACACTCTATCCGGATAAAACCCAGGATGCACTGACAGTTCTTCAGTTTACTGTTGAGAAATTCCCGGAAGATCCATGGGCTTATTTCAGCCTGGCACGGGTTTATCGAAAAATTGGAGATCTGGATAAAGCCATTAAAAATTGCAGAAAAGCACTGGAAATCAGGCCAAGTGTCGGTGACGTTTCACAGCTGTTGGAACGTCTCCAGGCAGAAAAAAAACAAGAGCAGAAAAATACTTTTCCCCACATTACCGGTCCTTATCTCGGTCAGAAACCACCGGGAGGTACACCCGAAGTATTTGCTCCCGGAATTGTATCTACGAATAACCATGTTGAGATGGGATGCGCCTGGACACCGGATGGTAAAGAGTTTTACTTTAGCAGATCCGAAACATCGGATATCGGCTCGAACTGGGCAATCTGGATGACGAGAGAAACAGACAGCATTTGGAGTAAACCTCAGGTGGTTGAATTCTCAGGTGTATACCGCGATTTTGCTCCTTCTATCACTCACTATGGGAAATATATGATTTTCTACCGGATGAGTAATCAAGCTAAGGAGACACGTCAGGGCTCATGGATTGTTGAAAAATCTGGCACCAAGTGGGGTGATCCCCGGTATTTTGCAGATGCATATTGCCTCAATACTAACGATTTTCGTACCTTTTATTTTACAACAGAAAGAAATGAAAAAACCGACAAAGACATTGCTCAGATGTCATTCAATGGGACAACCTTCTCTGAACCAAAAAAAGTGGAAGGTGAATTGAATTCCGATAAGTGGGAAGCACATGCAAGCATTTCACCAGATGGCAGTTACATGCTCTTTGACCGCATCGACAAAAACTATGTCAGCTTTCGAAAAAAAGATGGTACCTGGAGCCAGGGATATGATCTTGGCGGAAAGTATCGTATGCCCTATGTATCGCCCGATGGAAAATATCTGTTTTTTGAATCAGGAGGGAAGATTTGTTGGGTGGATGCTCAATTCATTAAAGAACTAAAACCAAATAATTTGAAATAAAAAAAATTTATGACCCGAAAAACAATTACATGCCTGTTTGTGATCCTTTGCCTTTTCAGCCAGGTAAAAGCCCAGGATATCTTCTCTGCTGCAGCCGATGGCGATCTTGAAAAAATCAAACAACTGATTAGAGAAAACCCACAACTTGTAAAAGCAAGCGATGAAGGACAGAAAACCGCGCTTTATATCGCTTCGCAAAAGGGATATATGGAAATAGTGGAATATTTGCTTGAGGAGGGTGCCGACATAAATGCAAAAAACAAATATGAACTCACACCACTTTTCAGTGCCGCAGAGACTGGAAACATTGAGTTGGCAAAATTGCTCATACAATATAAAGCGGATGTCAATGCCTTCAGTTCTTTTTTCGGAACTCCTTTACACCGGGCTATTTATATGGACCATCCTGAAATCGCAAACTATTTATTGGAAAAGGGTGCAAACGTCACAACCCAGAACAGCACCGGTACAGTATTGCATACCGCTGCAATATTTGGAAGGCTGAACCTTGCCCGTCTGCTGATTGAATACGGTGCGAATGTGAACAGCAAAAATTCCGGCGGCATCACGCCCCTGTACTATGCCATTTCCGTCGGGAATGATCGGTCCAGCGATTTGGCTATGTTTCTTATCAATAATGGTTCAGATGTCAATGCCGTAGATCAGGAAGGTACTTCGGTATTGATGGTGGCTGTTCAACAGGGATTTCCTGATATCGTAGAGCAGTTGATTAGAAAAGGTGCCGATAAAACAGTCCGAAATATCAGTACAAGTCAGACTTTGCTTCATTGTGCAGCCATTTCTGGTTATGGGGATGTAACAAAAATCCTGATCCATTCAGGTTTGGATGTAAATGCTAAGGATAGTTACCAAAAAACCCCGCTGTACTATGCAAAAATCTATGGGAACAAAACGGTTGCAGATCATCTTATCAAGGCAGATGCTGAAACAGATGAAGCCGAAAACAATTTTGGTGATTCAAAATATTTGATGGAAAAAATGGAAAAAGAAGAAGCGTATATCTGGCTTCTGAAAAACCGGGGCTACGTTGTAAAAACAAAGAATCACCTGTTTATTTTCGACAACGAAGAGACCGGCAGAAAACCGGATGTTCCTTCGGTTGATAACGGCCATTATTCCCTGTCAGAATTGCAGAATCAAAAGGTCCTGGCAATCTATTCTGCCTATCATGCCCGGGCTAACACCATGGAATTCATTCATGCCCTGGAAGATTCGATAGAAAACATCACCTATCTTCACTACAAGGATGATTTCTGGCGAGGCGGAAATAAATCCCTCTATCTTAAAGGACAGGAAACACAAAACATCTATGGTGCTGAGGTCCTCACGATGGAAGCACACGAAGCCTATGGGATGGGCTCCCTGGGATATCTCGTTAAGGTGGACGGGCTGACTTTTTTCTATTCCCCCTTTCCCACAACAAAAATGGAAGAGTTTCAAAAGGAAGTGGATTTTATTGGGGAACATATCGAAACGTGTGACTTTGCTTTCATCATGGCAATGCCGGATGAGGGTGAAGCTTGCGGGAACTATATTCTTGAAAAACTAAAGCCGAAGGTTATGTTGCCAATGGGTCATAAAAGCCTGCACAAGCATTTTGAAAGTTTTACCCGTCAAATCGCTGATAAATACCCGGGCATCCAGACCGGTTGCCCACAAAACGGGGGGGACCGGATGCATTATAAACAAGGTAAGCTCATAAAATAATTTTTTAATAAATGAATAAATAAGACCTGTCATGAAAATAAAAGAAACTTCATTTCTTTTGATGTTATTCATCTTTTCAACTGGAATTTCTCAAGCTCAGGAGCAATTGAATGATTTCCCGGTTCTCAAAGGTCCCTACCTTGGCCAGAAACCACCGGGAATAACGCCTGAATTATTCGCACCTGACATTTTTAAGGCAGAAGTCCATGGAGGACTTGTGCTCTCTCCCGACAGCCGGGAAATGTATTGGGATCTTATGGAGGATGTGCAGAATATCTTGTGCATGAAGATTGAAAACAATCAATGGACAAAACCGGCTGAGGTCTCTTTTAAGTCGCGCTTTGGAACAGGGAATGCAACATTCTCTCCGGATGGTAAAAAGCTGTTTTTCACCTCCCAGGAATCCATTGAGGGAGGAAGAAAAG
>CAZTES010000187.1:0-6521 GCA_964612275.1 uncultured Rikenellaceae bacterium | reverse complement strand
ATGCGATAGTAATTCTCCAAAGGAGTCCTTCGGACAGTAGTCATTCTCCAAAGGAGTTCTTCGGTCAATAGGCAAATCCAAAGATGACCAGGTTTCGGAAAATGGTGACCACTATTTTTTAGAACAGGAGTGACAGCGAAACGAATGACAATTGTATGACAGTGATCCGCCAGTTGGCGGTGAACGAATGACCATTTAGTGACAGAGGGTGTCTCAAAAGTTCGATTTCCAGTCATCCTGAACACCTGCCTGCAGTGTATTTCGTCAGTATTCAGGTAACGGATTTTGTTTAATATTTTAAGATCTATTTGGTTAATTGATTGCCTAATTTTTTATACAAGGTCTGGAGGATATATAGAACATAATCCCGGAGGGATTAAAGTATGAATAGCCCGGTACAAGCCCCGATGATTTTGTCGGGGCGTAGTGCCGGGTATGATAATGATGATAAATCACAACCCCGGATGGGGTTGAATACTAATGCCTTACATGTAAATATTCAACCCCTGCAGGGTTGTAATCTCCTCGTACATTTTAACCACCGGTTACCACCGGCGGTTATTCATAGTTATACCCCTGCCGGGGTAAATTTAGATGGTTAAAAACTAATTTCGATAGATGGACCTGTAGTAAAACCTACCTTAAGATGGTTATTTAAAATTTTGTTACCGAAATTGTGAAGTATTACACTGCAGGCAGATGTTCAGGATCTTATATGCTTGATTATGAATATATTAAGATTCGGATATAAATTACTCCCTTCGGTCATGAGATCGCTTCGCTATGTTCAGAATGACAGTTTTTTTGACTTTTGAGACACCCTCGAATGACAACTGTATGACAGTGTAACGAATGACAATTGTATGACAGCGAAGCGAATGCCTTTCCACAAATTTCTACTATCTTTGAAATCCAAATCAGGCGATCAATATTTTACCAAACCTTTATCATTATGCAACTCATCGAATGCGTACCCAATTTCAGCGAAGGGAGAGACGAGGGAATCATCAAACAGATCACGGATGAAATAGAAAAGGTGGAAGGGGTAAAACTGCTGGATGTGGATCCTGGGAAGGCAACAAACCGCACGGTAGTGACCTTTGTCGGCACACCCGATGAGGTACTGGAAGCGGCTTTCCATGCGGTAAAGAAAGCCTCGGAGGTGATTGACATGCGCAGGCACCGGGGCGAACACCCGCGGTTCGGAGCCACCGATGTCTGCCCCGTCGTACCGGTTTCCAATATTACCATGGAAGAGACAGCGGAATATGCGCACAAACTGGCAAAACGGATTGGTGAAGAGCTGGGCATTTCGGTTTATTGCTACGAGAATGCTGCCCGTGAAAAGAAAAGGCAAAACCTGGCAAATTGCAGGGCAGGGGAATATGAAGGGTTGAAGGAAAAGCTGGAACATCCGGAATGGAAACCGGATTACGGACCGGATACATTCAATCCTAAGTCGGGCGCAACTGCCGTTGGGGCACGGGATTTCCTGGTGGCGTATAACATCAACCTGAATACCACATCCACCCGCCGTGCCAATGCCATTGCCTTTGATGTCCGGGAGAAAGGGAGAGTTAAACGGGAAGGTGATCCGCTGACGGGAAAAATTGTGAAAGACAAGAACGGTAATCGCGTCATGATACCGGGTTCATTGAAATCGGTTAAAGCCATTGGCTGGTTTATCGAGGAGTATGGAGTAGCCCAGATCTCCATGAACCTGACCAATATATCCAAAACACCGGTCCACATTGCCTTTGATGAAGTCAGCCGGAGGGCTGAAGCCCGCGGTGTCCGGGTTACCGGGTCTGAACTGGTGGGGCTGATCCCATTGAAAGCCATGCTGGATGCAGGGAAATATTTCCTCAGGAAACAGAAACGGTCACTCGGGGTGTCGGATAAGGAACTGATCAAGATAGCGGTCAAGTCAATGGGACTGGATGACCTCTACAGGTTCAAAGCGGAAGAGAAGATCATTGAATACATGCTGGCCGGAAAGGAGAAGAAGCGGCTGGCTGACATGACGGTTCAGGATTTTATGGATGAAACGGCATCCGAATCGCCAGCCCCGGGAGGTGGGTCTATTTCAGCCTGTATGGGCTCCCTGGGGACGGCACTTGGTACCATGGTTGCCAACCTTTCTTCACACAAACGGGGATGGGACAACCGGTGGGAAGAGTTTTCCGACTGGGCAGAAAAAGGAAAGAAATACCAGAATGAATTGATGCTGCTGGTGGACGAGGATACCCGGGCATTTAACCGGATCATGGAAGCCTATAGCTTGCCAAAGAAGGTGGAAAGCGATAAAAAAGAACGGGATAAAGCCATTCTTGAAGCCACCAAGCAGGCAATCCTTGTTCCCCTGAAAGTGATGGAAACCGCATTTTCCTCCTTTGAGGTGATTGAAGCCATGGCAAATATCGGGAATCCGAATTCAGTATCCGATGCCGGGGTGGGAGCACTGGCAGTCACCGCCTCTATACGGGGTGCATTCCTGAATGTGAAGATCAATGCTGCCGGACTCGAAGATCAAACCTTTGTGAATGAGGTGATGGAAAAAGCAAAAGCGATCGAAAAGAAAGCCCTGGAGAGAGAAACGGCGATTATTGAGATGGTGAATGAGAAGATCGGAAACCAGTGATGCCGTGCCTGCCGGTCACCGGGCGCCTACTCCGCCAGAGGCGGATTCGGCAACAGCGTGCGGCCATATCCGCCAATTGGCGGAGACGGCACGCAGGCACGGCAGTCAGGAATGGAGAGTGGTGGCTGTAAGACAAAATAAGGTTCCAAATTGTTCCATATTGTTTCATATCTTCACGATATAAAGTACTTAATGAGGAAATGGAAAGAATTTCGCAGGCAATCATCATTCCATTCACCCAATCATCGACCCGTAACCCGTAGCCCGGGACCCGAACCCGTAACCCTCTACTCTTCACTCACACCTTGTCCGCCGAAGCCTTCTTTGAGACCCTTCTCCGCCGGATGGCGGAGAAGGTGTTGGAGAAGGTGGAACGGCATTCTCCACATACCTGCTAAAAACAACTGAAATCAGCTTCTTCCTAATTTAGAACAAGTCTAAATTAAAGGATACAATTCAAGTGTTTTGTGTTTTTAACAACGACGGGTCATTCATTTAGAACGCATTGATTATCACAGCAATTAATGAATATAGTATGGAAAAGACTCCAGATGTTCTGTTTTCATTGGTAGAAGTAGGAATCTGGTAGTTATTGGAATTAAAGAATTTTTATTACTTTCGAGATACTATTACTATTTATTTTTTATAAACCTAAATTTTTAACCTATGAAAAGATTTGCAATCTTTGTTGCTGTCTTGGCGTTTCTATGTACGTCATTTCTTCAGGCACAAACCCAGCAAATTACAGGTAAAGTGACGAGTTCCGAGGACGGATTGGGTGTCCCCGGGGCTTCGATCGTTGTGAAGGGGACAACCTTCGGGACGATTACCGATTTTGACGGTAATTACACCCTGAATGCTCCGGAAGATGCGGTCGCACTCATCTTTAGTTTTGTTGGGATGAAGACTGAGGACATAAGCATTGACGGGAGGTCTGAGATCGATGTAGTGCTCGCTCCCGACGTGTTTGGACTGGACGAGGTCATTGTGTCTGGTATGGCTTCAGGAACACCACAGAAAAAACTTTCCGTAACCGTAGGGAAAGTTGGAGAAAAGGAGCTCAAGGAAGTTCCTGCTACCTCACCAGGAGCTGCCCTTCAGGGCAAGCTGGCCGGTGTGACGGTAGTTAGTGCCTACGGTAGTCCCGGAAGGGCACCATCTATTCGTCTACGGGGTTCCACCTCACTGCTGGGTAGCCAGTCACCGCTTATCATCCTCGATGGAGTGATGATCGAAGGCACCCTTGCCGATATCAATATCGACGATATCGAATCGATGGAGGTGGTGAAGGGTGCGGCTGCTTCTGCACTTTACGGATCACGCGCCGGTAGCGGCGTTATCGTGATCACCAGCAAGCGTGGTAAAGGTCTGGGTAAAGGACAAACCCTGGTTACTGTCAGGAATGCATACGGTCAACAATCCCTGGCAAAGAAGGTTGATTATGCCAAGCATCATCCTTATTTGCTGAAAGACGGTACAACCGAAGACCGGTTCACCGATTATGAAGGTGTAACTTACTACGCGGGAACCAACCCGGATAGCATCGGTACCCCTATGTCAGGTAACCGGATCATTGAAGAGGATCATTATGCCGATAATCCCTTTGGTATTCTCTATGACAACCAGGATATATTTTTCCAGACCGGGTCATTTTACACAAACTATGTCTCGGTACAGCACAACATGGAGAAAACCAACTTCATGGCATCCTTCGAGAATTCACATCAGGAGGGGATCGTCTTCTCGACAAAAGGGTATGAGCGCCAGAACTTCAGGCTGAACATCGACCACTGGTTCACAGAGAAGTTTGGCATTTCGGCATCCAACCTGATCACCAAGTCGTTTACCGATAATCCTCAGGTTGGTTGGATGGATATTCAGTTATTGCCACCCGATGCTAATTTAAAAGCCAAGAATCCGGATGGATCGTCTTACCGGTTGATCGCGAGTGAATGGGCATCTGATAATGATAACCCGCTCTATAGTGCAGCCAATGCTGTAAGTGAGACTGGGAGGAACCGGGTGCTGGGTAGCTATGCGGTGAAGTATAACCCGACCGACTGGCTGCGGTTCAATGGAACTTATGCATTCGAGCGTCAGGACAACCGGTACTCATATTATGAGAGAAAGGGTTATCTTTCACGGCCAACGATTAATAGCGGAGGTACTGACGGTTATCTGCGAAAGGATTATGACCATGAGCTTGCCTATACCATTCAGTTCACCGCCAACTTCAGCAAGATGTTCGGTGATTTCACCACGAAGGCAAAAATCAGCTACCTTTATGAGAATGATCACTGGGAAGGATTCACTTCACGCGGGTATGATTTTGCTGTAGGAGGAGTTCCAGACCTGAACGTGACTGATGGAAGTCAGTCCGTTATAGGCTCCAATACAGGGGACATCCGTGCCGAAAATGTTTTTGGTATCGTGGATGTGGATTACAAGGAGAAATACATCTTTTCCGGGTTATACCGGTATGACGGGGCTTCCCAGTTCGGAGCCAACGAACGTTGGAATCCCTATTTCAGGGTTTCAGCAGCATACCGTGTGACAGAAGATGTTACCATCCCTGGAATACAGGAACTGAAGATCAGGGCTGCCTACGGAACCTCGGGTGAGCGTCCGCCATGGACTGCACGCTACGAAACCTACGCGGTGAGTGCTGGTAGTGTTTATAAATCTCAGCTGGGGAACGAGGATCTGAAGCCTTCCACCATCAAGGAGCTGGAACTGGCACTGAACGTGGAATTCCTGAACCGCTTCGAGTTTGAATTCGCCTATTCGCACACCGATGCCACCGATGTGTTTGCCCGTGCCCCATTCCCGGCAAGTGCAGGATGGGTCAATCAGTGGAGGAACATTGGTACATTGACGTCCACTGTATTCGAAGCCTCACTGAATGCAAGGATCTTTGAAGGTGATAATTTCACCTGGAACAGCATGGTGCTGTTCGACCGGATCAGGCAGGAAGTGACAGAACTTAATATTCCTCCGTTCACCACCGGACCGGGACCGAACGCCATTCCGTCCTACCGGATTGAAGAGGGATATGAGTATGGTATCAACTTTGGTGACAAATTCCTCCGTTCACTTGACGAGCTGGCAACACAACTCGGGACGGAAGAGAGTGTCGATGACTATACCATAAACAGTGATGGTTATGTGATCCTGAAAGGAACTGAAGGGACCATTTATGAAGCACCGGTTAAGAAGCAAGATTCGGAATATGGTCTTGTAGAGAAAGTTCCGATCGGGGATGCCAACCCGGATTTCAACCTGAGATGGAGCAATACCATTACATTCAAAGGATTTTCACTCTATGCTCTGATTGACTGGAAGCAGGGTGGTGATGTGTATAACATGACCCGCCACTGGTCATACCGCGATAACCGTGGTGCCGAAATGGACCAGTACGGAAAACCGGTGAATGAAAAGAAAACTATCGATTATTATCAGACGCTCTATAATGTAGCTGCTGTGAACAGTCACTTCGTGGAAGATGGTACATTCGTAAAGATCAGGGAAGTAGCACTCTATTATACCCTGGGAAGAAGTAACCTGTCCGGTTTCCTGAATGGATTCTTCAAGTCGATCCGTTTAGGTGTGACGGGTAGAAACCTCTTTACATTCACCAAATATTCGGGATATGATCCTGAAGTATCTCACGGAGGTGAAGGCACGAACCAGTTCTACGACAGTTATAACTATCCGAACTTCAGGACATACACCGGTTCTCTAGAATTTACTTTTTAACCGTAAAATGTAGAAATTATGAAAAGTAGAATATATAAAGTAGTAGTTGCAGCGATAGCGATGGCACTAGTTGGCATCTATAGCTGTGCAGACCTGGATGTTAAGAACCTGAATTCTCCTGATT
>CAZTES010000186.1:0-6732 GCA_964612275.1 uncultured Rikenellaceae bacterium | reverse complement strand
TATAATTTCAGGAGCAATTAAGCGATCTGAAATTATATAGTCGAATTTATCCCGCCAAAAGGCGGGATCTGACTATATTTTCAGGAGCAATTCAATAGCAAAATACAATCTTGTACAATTACTACGAATTACCATAGAATTACACCGATCCGCCGGTTGGCGGATGAGTGAATTACATGAACCGCCGCATGGCGGAAAATGAATTACAGCGATCCACCTGGCACTGGTGGATCGTGTGTTATGCCACTTTAAATACCTCTTTCACTTTGGCGATCATTTGGTTTTCGGTAAGTCTATCCGATGGCTCTACCCGTTTCAGTTTTTTGTTCAGGTTTTTTTCTTGTTCAACGATTTTTCTAAGGTTGGTTTTAGCATCTGCAGGTCCGAAAATATATATGCCATTGGCTCCTTTTGCTTTTCTAATTATTGAATTAAAATAATCTTTCAGCTGGTGGTTTTTTCGTTTGGTTTTCTTCTTCTGGGGGTTAATGAGCATTCCGCCTAAGCGGGAATAAGATTTTGTTTCACCTTCAATTCGTACTCTTGTTTCAACATTGGATTCAATTTTTTCAACTTTTTCATTACCGTCAATCAGGGTAATGATGTAGGCTTTTTCATTATCAAGCCAGATTCCTACATTTTTTTTCATAATTTAAGGTGTATTTATTTAGTTGATAACGCCTGCCAGGGAAGGATTTCCCTGTATATAAAAGAACGCAATAAGAAAATTTTATCGTATACTAAATATACAAAATTATGAGGCGGAATTCAAGTTTTTCTTAATTAAAAATATAATTTTAACGTTTGTACTGACAGAAAAACCTGACTGACTAAAACTTAAAAACAGCATTATGAAAAACAGAACCCTGCTTTGTATTTTATTCCTTTTGACTGGCACCTCATATATCCTGGGGATGCCTTCAGGAATTGACATCAATGACACAAAAATGTTGAGTCAACCGGCCATTAGTGAATCCCAAATTGCATTTGTCTATGCCGGGGATCTTTGGATTGCAGATCAAACCGGGGAAACCCCGCGCCGGTTAACTTCAGATGAGGGTATAGAATCGAATCCATTTTTTTCTCCGGATGGACAATGGATTGCATTCAGTGCCCAATATGACGGGAATACGGATGTATTTGTTGTGCCTGCTGCCGGCGGGATTCCCAAACGGCTGACCTGGCATCCGGGATCCGATTATGTCAGGGGATTTACCCCTGATGGGAAATCCATCTTATTCACCTCCTCACGGCACGACTATTCGGGTCGTTATACACAGTTGTTTACGATACCGGTTGAAGGGGGATTCCCTGTACGGTTGAAGATACCAAATGCTCATAAAGCAAGTTTCTCTGCTGACGGGACAAGGATGGCGTATACTCCCCTGGGGGAAGTCTTTCACCAGTGGAAGAATTATCGGGGAGGATCTGTTGCCACTATCTGGCTCATTCGTTTTTCCGATTTGTCAGCAGAAAAGATACCACAACCTGATGGGAGATGCAACGATACCGATCCCATGTGGATTGGGGACAGGATTTTTTTCCGCTCTGACAGAAATGGAGAATTCAATATCTTCTCCTATGACCTGGCATCGAAAACGATCCGGCAGCTGACCACCCATGAAGATTTTCCCATTTTGAATGTCTCTGCCGGGAAAGAAAGGATTGTTTATGAACAGGCAGGTCATCTTCATATTCTTGATCTGTCGAATAATCAATCTCAGAAACTGCAGATCGGCGTTGCATCAGATCTGCTCGAATTAAGGCCACGGTATGTCAAAGGTTCCCGTTATATTCGAAATGCCGGTATATCCCCTTCCGGAGCGAGGACTGTCTTTGAATTCAGGGGTGAGATCATTACGGTACCGGAAAAAGAAGGGGATCCGCGCAATCTAACCCAGACCGTTAATGCACACGAAAGATCGCCTCTCTGGTCCCCTGACGGAAAAACCGTTGCTTATTTCTCCGATGAATCCGGTGAGTATGAGCTTTATTTGAAAGCCCAGGATGGTGAAGGAATCCCAAAAAAATTCAAACTCAATGGAACCGGGTTCTATACCATAGGGTACTGGTCACCCGACAGCAAAAAGATCACCTTCAGTGACAACGGACGTAACCTTTATTGGATAAATATCGAAACAGGAAAAATAACGAGAATCGGCAATGATTATTTCATTTCCCCGGGAGCCTTTGGAAACATGTTTGGGACCTGGTCCCCTGATTCAAAATGGATTGCATACACCACAAATAACAAAGCTTATTTCCAGCAAGTCTTCCTCTATTCGCTGGAACAGAACAAATCTTTCCCTCTTTCGGATGGTTTAAGCGATGTGAGCAATCCGGTAATTGATCCCGGCGGAAAATACATCTACTTCTTCTCCTCAACCGATGCAGGCCCCGTTAAACACTGGTTCGACCAGTCAACAGCCGATATGAGGATGACCCGTAACATATACCTTGCCACGCTTAGAAAAGACATTCAATCTCCCCTCTTCAAAGAAAGCAATGAGGAAGAACCGGAAGAAGAAAATTCCAAGGATGTTGAAGAGAATGATAAAACAGATAAAAAGAGCAAAGATAAAGGGGATGCAAAAACAGGGGAGGCTCCATTCACCATTGATTTCGATGGCATTAATGAGCGCATCATTGACCTGCCGGTTCAGTCCGGCAATTATTACAACCTTCAGGTTGGTGATGAGGGAAAGATCTATTTTATTGAAGCCCCTCCAACACGACAGGGACCCTATGGCTCCGATACAAAGCTGAATATGTATGACCTGAAGGAGAGAAAAATGGAAACCATCCTGACCGGAGTGAACAATTATTTCATCTCCAACGATCATAAGAAAATCCTTTATACCTTAAGTAATTCCTGGGGTATCATCAGTTCCACAGGTACGCATAAATCCGGCGAAGGGAAAATAGATACCGAAAGTATTGAGGTGCGGATCGATCCTCCGGCAGAATGGCAACAAATCTTTGATGAAGCGTGGAGGATCAACAGGGATTATTTTTATGATCCCGGCATGCATGGTGCTGACTGGGATGCCATGAAGGAGAAATATGCCGTCTTTCTGCCTCACCTCTCCTGTCGAAATGACCTGAACAGGGTTATCCAGTGGATGTGTAGCGAATTGTCCGTTGGTCACCACCGTGTTGGAGGCGGAGATTATCTTCAAACTCCCGATCGCGTGGGTGGTGGTTTACTGGGAGCCGACTTTGCCATTGAGAATGGCAGGTACAGAATCAAGAAAATTTATGGAGGGCTGAACTGGAATCCGGAAATGAGGTCACCCCTTACCGAACCCGGTGTAAACGTTGAAGTGGGAGAATACCTGCTTGCCGTGAATGGAAAGGAGCTAACCGGTTCAATAAATCTCTACAGCCTGTTCGAAAATACATCGGGCAAAATTGTGGAATTGACTGTGGGGCCAAACCCGGGTTTTACAGGGTCCAGAAAAACAGAAGTAGTCCCGGTATCCGGTGAATGGTCACTTCGTAACCGTGACTGGGTTGAGGGAAACCTCAAGAAGGTCGATGAAGCTACCGGAGGAAAAGTTGCATACGTTTATGTACCCAATACAGCCGGTAGTGGTCACACCTATTTTAAACGCTATTTCTTTCCACAATCGCATAAAGATGCTATCATCATTGATGAACGGTTCAATGGAGGGGGGCTGCTCGCTGATTATTACATCGATATTCTCAACCGGCAATACCAAAGCTACTGGAACATGCGGTATGGTGCAGATCTGAAAACACCCAGTGCATCCATACAGGGACCGAAGGTAATGCTCATCGATGAAACAGCCGGTTCCGGTGGCGATATGCTTCCCTGGATGTTCAGGAAATTTAACATGGGACCCTTAATTGGGAAAAGAACCTGGGGCGGACTGGTTGGAACACTTGGTTTTCCGATATTGATGGATGGCGGATATGTTACAGCACCCAACCTGGGAATCTGGACGGAAGATGGATTTGTCGTCGAAAATACAGGCGTTCCACCCGATATCGAAGTGGAGCAATTGCCAGCTGAAGTGATCAACGGCCATGATCCCCAACTGGAAAAAGCCATTGAGGTTATCCTGGAGGAGCTGGAAAAAAATCCACCACATAAACCGGTGAGACCACCCTATCCCGTGCGGGTAAGGAAATGAATGATGAATGAGGAATGCCTGCCACGTGAAATGCGACGAAGGAGCATATTTCATTGTGGATGGATGAGTGATGATCTCGTTACCCGTCACTCGTTACTCGCTTCGTCAGCCGAAGTCTTGACGCAGGCTGATCACTTGTCACCCGCCTCGTCCGCCGTAGTCCTGACGTAGGCGGGTCACTTCTTCTTTGCCAGGATTACTTTATACTCCCAAAGCCCTTTTCTGAGGGCTTTGTACTGAAGAAATCCGGATTTGTAATGCTCTTTTGCAAACCGGCTGGTATTTTTATGAATGAAGTTATACAGCAGTGAAGGGGTTGATCCTGCCAGTGAGGAAAGAAACATGCGTCTGGCCGCAGGCATTATCTCCCGGGTATAATCAAATACATGCTGATCCTGAAATCCCGAATTTTCTAAAAGCAACCGGAAGGAACCGGTGGTTACCAGGTCGGAAATGGCCCAGAGCTTCAGCCAGGAATCCAGGAGTGGCTGATCAGATGCAGGTTTATCCCGGTTCTTAAAATAATCGGCAAGGATCAGTTTTCCACCCGGTTTCAGCAGCCGGTGTGCTTCCTGGAGGAAAGCTTTCTTATCCGGGGCACTGCCTGCACTTTCAAGTGCCCAGACAACATCAAACCGGTTTGCACGATAACCCGTATTGGTAAAATCTTGTACTTCAAACTGGAGCCGATGGTCCAGGGAGAGCGTTTTGGAGATCCTTCCTGCTGTATCAATCTGTTTTTGACTCAGGCTAATCCCGGTCACATGGCATCCAAAATTACGCGCGAGATAAAATGCTGAACCTCCGATTCCGCATCCTGCGTCGAGCACAACATGGGAGGACTCAATGCCAGCCTTTTCAGCCAGGATCCGGTTTGTGTTTTCCAGTGCCTGCCCGAAAGTCCGGACTCCCTTACCCCAGATCCCATAGTGGATGGCAAAATAGTTTCTCAATTTCCAGAAGCGCCGGTAATGAACCTCTGTCTGATCGTAGTAATCTGCTATATCCCGGTTGCTGAACATATCTTGCAAGCACTAATCCAAAATAAACCGAACCAAACAAGGAAGGATGTGTATTGGCTCTATTTCAATGAAATGATACAGGAATCGTGAAAAGAATCCTGCTTATCGATGGATGAAAACATAAATATCCTCCTGTCGTGAGTAGCTGTGACC
The DNA here is from genome assembly GCA_964612275.1 of uncultured Rikenellaceae bacterium. Classification (GTDB taxonomy): domain Bacteria; phylum Bacteroidota; class Bacteroidia; order Bacteroidales; family VadinHA17. The sequence goes on along the minus strand of CAZTES010000186.1, from coordinate 1,400 downwards.
AGCATGGCCCCGTAATTTTCATCATAACAGATTGCATCAAACATATCCGGGTTTAATGCATCCTGCTGGCACGAATGAAGGATTTTCCTCTATCATCCCCTCTTCACAACTGAACGAGAATATCACAGTGAACAGAAGGATAACTGCTCTACTCATGACCTTTCCTCTGACTGAATGATATTGCATAAGGACCTTATTCATAAGACGAATGGTGTAATTTACCCAAAATAGGCCTGCAATCAAAGCATTTAAATATTTAATTATTTATCAGTATATTAGTACTTTTGCCAAAATAGACGGTAGTAATGTATATGGAAAAGAAGGGAAAAAGTATATGGCAAAAGCTGAATCCTTTCTATGATTTGATAGAAGCCAGAAAGCAATACAAGAACCTGAGGAAAAAAGACAGCAGTCTGAATCATGAGTTGAAGAAGCTGGAAGAGAAGCGGAAGAAAATGCTGTATGTCAAACACTAAGGTTCCTCTCACCCGTATTATCCCATCCGTTTGAATTCATCCGTACCCCATAGCGCATTCAACCTGCGGCAACATTTTATCAACTCCCTGAATGTTCAATAAATCGAAGGCGAGCGCTTATGTCCTTCTGCTATTTCCTGATTAGTGTGGATAGCTCCGTAATGGTCCGGATGATCTTGCTGTTTGCCGAACGAAGCTGCTCCATGGTTTCCGCATGTTTGACCAGTGTATTGTTGGTCTGTTTGCTATAGGTCAGACTCTCTTCAATGAATTTAATGGTTTCCGCCTCAAATGCTTTTAATTGATCCAGTTCCTGTTTTAGAGCAGTAACAGCAAGTTCCAGGTCTCTTATTCGTTCTTCCATAGTTGTGAATTTAAGGTTTAAATCTAAGAAAAAGGAGTAACTAAAGAAAGTCGAGGAAGAAGAACAGCAGGTCACCGTCTCCTGTAATTATTGCTAATGTAAACAATGTGACGCCCAAACCGGTTAAAATTGCAGCATAGGTTGTTCGGCCTTTATCTAATCTTTGAATGTCAACCTTCCGGATGTCGGAGAGTGGAATTTTTTGGTTTGAAATCTGGTAGGTTTTCTGGTCTTTGTAATCAACCCTTGTTTCGATTATCAATGTATCTTCATTGACTGACACATTCAGGATGCGTATGTTATCAGCATTCAGGGTCATTTTTCTTCCGTTTTTCAGGGTATAGGATGTGATCCTGTCACCATGTTCCATGGATTCAGGCATTTAATAAGATCGCATTAGGAGAGTTGAGGATCGTGAGCTTCCTCAAAGTATTCATTCATCCCCCTGCCAGTTCACAAACCACCACACCCCCTTCTCTACCACTCGTTCTACAGCACAAGGGGGCCAGTTGAAGAGACCCGAAACCTGGAGGGTAAAAAAACATTATGGAACTATTTGG
>CAZTES010000185.1:0-6776 GCA_964612275.1 uncultured Rikenellaceae bacterium | reverse complement strand
CTACCAGGAGATCTTCCCTGCAAATATCTGAAATCAGGTATTGAAAATTTTCGCTATTGAAATGTTCTTCACAAAGACCTTTTACACTTTCAAAATCAACACGATTTTTTATATAGGTCCTTAAATATGAATAACTTTTCTTATTAACCTCATAATGAATACCATGTTTCAATAGATTCTCGGAAGACAATAATCTCTTAATATTTTCTATTGTTGCTAATGTCTGGTTCTCAACGTTATCCGGGTGAACGGTTGTTTCTCCTACAACCGCGGCTGTTCCAGAAACATAGATTCTTCCATGATTTTTTGCCTTTATTAATTTTCCCCGTTCAAACTTGGGAGTAGTTTTTCTGGTAGTTTCATCAATTCCTTTACCAACCAGGACATTATCGGAATACTTATAAGCATCGGTTTGTTCAGGATTATTCACAGGATGAATGGAGAGATGTCCGGGTGATGAAACCGCAATAAAATCAATCGTTACACCTCCTGTTTGGGTACCAATACCGGTAGCTGAAGGATAACCATTTACAAAATTACTCATTCCGTAAAAATGGGAACGTACATCATTAAAAATCTGATAATTTTGCCGTACCGTGTCATGTCCCTTTGTGTCGGTTATTTTCTCAATATAATTCCATTGCCTGACAATATCTGAAAAAGAGAGCTTTTCGTTATCAAGGATTTTTTGCATCCGGATAAACGAACTTTTAGCCTGCTCATAGAGGTTATTCAGGTATTTCGTAGTTAGCCCTGCAGCATATATTTCTTTACCATGAGGATAATGAATTAATGTATAAGATATCTCATCAACAGATTTATGTGCTATTACAATTTCCTTTGAACTTTTACCAACAAAATAAACTTCCAATGAAAGCTTCTTTTCGTTCGCAGGTGCTTGAGCTACAAAACTGGTTGTAGGTGTGACCCATTTATAGAACTCATTGATGACTTGTTTAAACAACTCTGTTTTCTTATTATAGTCGTTCAAGTTGTTTGCCTCTAAAAAAAATGTTTGTTTAATAACATTTTTCAAATCAATTTTCTTTTGGATACGTTCTTGATCCAATTGTTGCAAACAATCATACATTTGTTCCAGAGGTGTTTCTCCGGATCTTGGAATTATGTATTTTATGTGGACGTTTAATAAACAATCTTTATTATTTTTAAATTCCATATTATTATTTGGGTCAGATGACTAAACTTTTTGTATTGCTCTCAAAAAATCTTATAGATTGCCTGAGCCGAGCTCATTTGCTCTTCTTGATGAATGGAAAAGATACGTATTTTTTTCTACATTCGGAAACAATACATCTGGTCCAGAGGCTGGAAGAGGAGAGATTGTGTATACTCAACGGAATCGCAACGGCTCGGGAGCGATGAAATTATAGTTCTGTGGATCCAGCAGCTTTTCTCCGAAAATGGAGAACATACTCGGGGAATAAACAGCGGGTAAGTCCGGGTAAAATGCCACGCGAATCTGGAAGGTTTTGAACACAAGGTTCTCATTTCTGATCCGGACACCAAAGCCCAGACCGGAATAGAGATGATTACTGAAAATGTTCCGGTCATAGGCACCGATCAGCGCCATGTCAGCAAAACCATAGAAGGCAAACCGGAATCCGTAAATAAAAATGGGAGTAAAGGCTACCGACTCAAGGTTTATTGCCAGGCGATGTGTGCCGTCCAGACCGTCTCCTGATAATCCCCGTATTCCCCTGGTATTGCTGATGGAGATTTCCTCATCAAGATAGGGTCTGATTCCAATCGTATAATCCAGGTTGACAAATTGCCGGAAATTGTATCTGCGCAGGCTGATCAGGTTGGTGAAGTAATTTGCTTTTGCCTGTATCATTCCCTGCTGATAGGCGCCGCTGCTTACAAATCCCCCTATTGCAAAGGAGGATTGCAGGTAACCAAACTGCCTCACATAGTTTCCGGCAGAGAGATGCAGGCTGGTATAAAACCGATCCCCGAATTCATTCTTTTCAAATCCTCCGGTCACTTCTACCAGTGATCCATAGGGAATATCCTCGGTTCTTCCATAGTTGTATATCAGGTTGGTCTCATAATAATTCTGTTTGGAGAATGCGATGCTTCCAAGGAATAACCTGTAATCCTGAAGTTCATGGAATATGTTGGATGATATACCCGGCTTTTTATACACATTGTTGTTAATAAACCGCGCTGCAAGAATAACCCTCGAACGGCTTTCAGGATTAATTAAAAAGCTTCTGGCCAGCCAGTAGTCCTGGTAATTTCCCTTGAACCATCCAACCGTATCGGTATTGATCAGCCTGGATTGGAAGGAGATTCTGATTCCTCCGGCATATTTCGTTCGAGGGGTGACAAACCGGCGGGTGAGCCTGCCCCCATAATAGGTATGGTTCTCACCATTCATTATTCGCAGTTCACTCTGGATAAAACTACCCCGGATGTTTGGTATCCGATAAAATGCTTCTAATCCTAAAGGAGAGATCGTATCATAATTTGCAAACGGATCGGGTTTGTAATCAAAGAAAAGGTTCCCGTGGAGTTCATGGCCGGTCCCAAACAGGTTTCTTTCATACAACTCAATGACCGTTGGTTCAACCCCCTCAATTGCCATGTTGAAACCGAGTGAATAGAGGTCTTTGGTTATGACATATACATCAACATAATCTTCTGATACCGGGACAACCTGGATCCTTGCATCATAAATAAATTTCAACCTTCTCAACACCCGTTCGTTATCCGCCAGGGTTTGTGGATCGATCTCATCACCCACTTCAAAAAGCAGGTTATTCCTGATAATTTTTTCGTTGGTATAGAAGTGCAGTTTATTCAGTGTTGAGCCGATCCAGGTTGTGGATGTGACGGTAGTATCCATTACCGTAGGTCCAAAAATATCGGTTGCGATCAGCTTGATATTGCGAATTGTTTTCCCTTTGTAGAGCAGATAGTCATCCTCACTCTTTCGCTGTTCTTTTTTTTCATCCATCCGGCCAGGCTCAACAAACAAAGCTTCGTGAAGGAGTCTGCTCCATTTCTTCTGTGAGGCTTTACTTTGGAGTGTGTCATAAAAGCTGGTGGATTTTGTATAAACCTCCTTCTCTATCATGAACTGAGAATTAGCAGGCAGTACCAGCAAGGTGTCCCTTGGAATGAAGAGTATTTTATTTTTAAAAATGATGTAGTTCCCTCCTTTGACCAGAACCGTATCGGGCAGGAGAGAAGTATCGTCTGCATGACCGGAGAGACCAGTAAACGGGAGCCATCCAAGAAGGATGCAAAGCAGGATCCTGTAGAGGACCATATGATATCCCGAAGCTTCCATTGTTACGATGGATTTTGAACTGCCCGAAGACTGGTTCCCATGATAAAAATAACCCTTTCGCTTACCAAATACAATGAGACTTGCGATGGAATCCGACAATCATTTGTAAAACTAATTAACCATTCAAAAAATTGTTCAGAACAATCATTTAAAATTGGAAATGAGAATGTTGACTGACAGGCGGAGGAATCCTCTTCAATAAAAACCTTAACGAAGAGATCGGATATCACTCTATTTGCTGGCGTATAAAAAAGGGAGCAACTAGTAGGTTGATGATCAATAAATTTACTCCTTTAATTTAGTAACAAAGACCTTAGAGCCCCACCACTTCTTTTCCCTGCTTAAACCGGATGTCTCTTGGTACACCGGCTGCAGAGATCCGGTCCAGATCCCGTTGGAGTTCCTCACGGATGTATCCCTTTTCCTCCAGCAGCTGCTTCGCCGCATCATAATCCCCGTTTCCCTGGATAACGAGAATCTTGTTAGCCAGCGAATTCATGGCTTCGGTCATCTTATCAAAGTCGACCCGGTATGTTCCGGTTACGGAATCCTTTGTGAAAGCACCCTTTTCCTTGAAGTAATAAAAGCGGACCATGTTTGCCTTACCGTGTGAACTGGCGGCTCCGAAACGGACGGACCGAAAAATACCAGCCATGAAGGTTACATAATTATCCATCAGTTCATCATCATCAAGCTCTCCCATTTCGGCCAGCTTGGTGATCAGGTAAAGCCCCAGAATATCGGCTTTGCCTTCCTCAAGGGCACTGTATTGTTCCTTCAATGCATTTCTGACAGTCCCCTGCCCATTCAGCGTATTCTTTATGCCCAATCCATGGGCCACTTCATGAAACATGGTATTCTCAAAAAATGCATCAAAGGTGATGTATTGCTGTTGCTCCTCAGCAATCAGGATGTTGCTTATCGGAAGGAGGATCTTTTCAAATTTATACCGCATGGCATTTTTTAGTTGCAGCTTACGGCTCCCTTTTTCGATTTGAACTCTTGCGTCGTTTGGGAGGTTTATAGCAATGGTTTTACTACCGGCATTACAGTCCCCGGCATAATAGATAACATCGTATACACCAAGGTCTGAGCCGCTCCCCGGAATTTCTGATTTATATTCATCCGGCACGGGCAGGGTTTGTTGAAGATCGGGTAGGAGGGCAGCATATTTGTCAAGTTTGCTGCTCCACTCTCTATCCTTCAGGAGGATGAATGCTTCGTGAGCCGCTTTGTACCCGAACAAACCATCTTCATAGTTCTCAATGGGTCCAACCACATAATCAATGGCATTGGTTTTCATGTCCATCCAGGCAAAGTCGCTTGCCAGGTAATCATCCGATAACAGGGCTTCAGCACGCAGTGTCAGGTAGTTTTTAAAACCGGGATCTTCAGCCAGCCCGGCTGCCTCCCCGATCAATTCAGCGGTATGTTCAACATGCTCCTTAAAGGCTTCATGATAGGGGATTGAGACGAGCGATCCGCTGTCATCCCTGCGGATCAAAGTATATAAACTGGTTTTATCTTCTGCTTCCATGGCATCAAACTCTTCTTTCGTCATATCTGCAGGATAGAAATTTGCTCCTGCAGGCTTTTCAGAAAATCCTTCAATAAAGGGCTTGTTGTTGTTCAGCCTTTCCCATGGTCCATAGTTTATGCTGATAAACTGGAGTTCGGCTGTGTCGGTTATTCTGCCCACCAAATCCTCTTTATCTCCATAGGCTTCTTTCCAGAATATCCGGTTCATTTCTTCTGCAGCATCAAACAGAAGTGGAAGTAACTCTTTCTGTTTGACCGATAAGTTGTTCACCAGGTCAGAAGTCAGGGGTACTTCAATATATTCATCGACTTTTTGCTGAATTTCTGAAATGCTCTCCCCATCCCCGGAAGATGGTTTGCACCCGGTAAACCAGGCAGGGAGCAGGAGTATGAATACAACAAGGCTGATATTTCTTTTCATTTTTTCAATTTTTTGGGTTACTCTTTTTCTGTAACATCGTCCGAGTTAAACTGAAACCCCAATCGCTTCCCGGTTTGCAGTATTGAACTCTGTATTTTTCTATTCATCTGGGCAACTGATGCAATTTTCACGTGGTCATAAGGTGGGACCAGCAGATCAAATTCCATGGCATAAATGATCGCTGTCTGGATAATCTTCAATAAGGCTTTATTATCGATGGTTTCCTTTCCAAAATTGCTGTAAAGGAAACCGAGCTGTCTCTTCCCTTCGACAAAGTAACGCTTCTCCTTGTTAACAAACAACCTGGCAATGAGATAACCGAGGTCATCCGAACGGTTATATTTGAACGAGTCGGAAAGGAAATTGTAGATGTTGATGATCCCGCAATAGGAGTTGGTCTTATCCTTCTGAACATAGGAGGTTTTCCATACACCATGCTCCCGGTTAAATTCAAATATGTTCGAGTGCATGCTGAAGATCAGCAGATCACCAGCAATCTTCAACTGTGCTTCGAACTTTCCACGGTCTTTGTAGTCGAGCTGAACACGCTTGTCAACTCCCCTGAGTTTCAGATTGCAGCTGTCTTCAATTTCCAGTAACACCTCTTTCAGAAGGTTAAAGGATTCCAGGGTGTTGTCGTACACAACCTGCTTGAGGTTTGCTTTTATCGCCAGGTTGTTTGTTATAAGATCTTGATCTTTATCGCCTTGCATTTTATATGGATAGATATGGTTAGTAATGGAATCGGCCGATAATCAATAGTAAAAATAAGAAAAAGTATGGAGTAATCCCGGAAGCTACAATAATTTTCCTTCTGCTGGCCTCCTGAAGGGAACGTCAGGGGCAAGTTGTGTCAGGGTTTGGCATATCGTCCAAAGGACTCTTCCAAGGGAGTCTGCCATTTCCACGCTCCCGAAGGTGGCATAGCCATGCTCCCGTAGCTCCGAAGGAGTTCCTTTGGAAGGATCTTCCATAGGAATGGCTATGCCACCTATGGGGCTATGGCAGATCCCTTCGGCAAAAACTGAAAAATGAGAATTTATTAATAGGCTTTGGCAAACAGGACTCTCCGTTTTGAAGCTTTCCCGCTTCGTATGCATTTACCCGGTTCATTATCCTCATCCAGTGGAATGCACCGGACGGTGGCTTTGGTCTCCTGCTTGATCAGGTTTTCCGTTTCTTCTGTCCCGTCCCAGTGTGCCATAACAAATCCTCCCCGTTTTCTGATAATCTCTTTGAACTGGTCATAATCATCGATCCGGTGGAGGTTTTCATCCCGGAATTTCAGGGCTTTGTTATAGATGGATGCCTGGATTTCATCCAGAAGCTTCTTTACGTGTGATGCGACGGCATCCTGGGAAATGGTTTCTTTGGTCATTGTGTCGCGTCTGGCGATTTCGGCAGTTTTATTTTCAATATCACGCGGCCCCAGTACGATTCGGACGGGTACCCCTTTGAGTTCGTACTCTGCAAATTTCCATCCCGGTTTCTGTGTATCAC
>CAZTES010000184.1:0-6911 GCA_964612275.1 uncultured Rikenellaceae bacterium | reverse complement strand
TGTTCTTCAGGTATGGGCTGCCCCAGGAATTGTAGAGGCGGTCGTGACTCCGGTTACCCGAGAATTGTGTATAATCAATCCAGCGGGCAACATAATTCACCATTTCATTTCCATAACTGGCATAGAAAAATGCCGAAACGTCAAAGCCTTTATACCCCAGGTCGATCGTTAAGCCGGCAGTGAAGTCGGGATGCGGACTTCCAATATATGTACGGTCATCAGGATCAATTACACCATCCCCATTAACATCCTTGTATTTGAAGTGACCTGCTTCGTTATAGGTACCGTCGGAACCAAATGCAGGCGGATGGGCATCGGCTTCTGTCTGATCCTGGAAGATCCCTATAACCTTGTAACCGTAAAATTCCGGGAATGAAGTACCCACTTCTGCACGGGTATAAACCATCTGGCGGTAAGAGGGACCAAAGATCACTTCACCCGCGTTATCGGAAAGTTTTATGATCTCGTTTTTATAGTGTGAGATATTGAGACCGACGTTGTAGGTAAAGTCACCGGCAAAAGCAGAACCCTTGTAAATCAGGGTAGCATCGATTCCATTGTTCTTCATATCCCCGATATTAACAGAAGGTGACGTGGCCTGACCTGCAATATCCGGTATGGCAACCGGATACAGCATATCCTTTGTTTTTCGTTGCCATGTATCAATCTGCACGGACAACGAATTATTCAGGAACGTTGCATCCAGTCCAATGTTGGTTGTGGTGGTGGTTTCCCACTTGGCATCCGGGTTCCCGATGGCATTGGAATCGAAACCGGCAACAACCGATGTATTGGCTCCGGTTATCGAATAAAAAGAGTTGACCGTATTGGTACGGAATGTGGTGAAACCGTTATAAGGTCCATCCATCTCGTCGTTACCCGATGTACCCCATCCGATACGGATTTTCAGGAAGTCGAGCCAGCCTGAAGTGGCAGCCATGAAGTTCTCCTGTGAAATGGCCCACCCTGCGGAGAAAGCAGGGAAGAGTGCCCAGCGTTCGTTTGCACCGAACCGGGAGGAGCCGTCACGACGGAGGGTTGCTTCCATGAGGTACTTACCGGCAAAATTGTAATTTAACCGTCCGAAATAGGAGAAGGTTGTCCAGTCCGAACCCAATCCGCCATTTTGCTGGTCGGCTTCACCGGAATCCAGAAACATGTATTCAGGGGTTGCGGATAAATAGGTGGACCTGGAAGCACTCGCATACCGGTAGCTGTTACTCACTGCTTCTGTTCCCAACAGGACGTTCACGTTATGCATTTCCAGGAACGTGTGCTGGTAAGCCAGCGTATTTGCCCAGTTCCACTGCATCGTGTAGTTGTTGCCTACATTAAGGATATCCGTTGGTTTTGCTTCGCCAAATTCGGGATTTGCAATGAAGATATCCTTCCAGTTACCCAGCCGGTAGTCGAAACCAAAGAGTGATTTGAATCTCAGTCCCTCAATGATCTGAGCCTGGCCATAGATGTTACCGATTGCCCTGAGGTCTTTTCCGAAATCATTCTTGTCCCTGACCAGATCAGCCACTGGGTTTGATCCGTTACCGGTTGACGGTGCTTTGGTACCGCCATAGTGAACTCCGGAGACATCGTATACTGGGATAATGGGTTGCATACGATACGCCTGGGAAATGATTGTAGCTTCGCCGTTATCGCCACGGTTACCCCAGCCTTTGGTGTAGGTAACACCCAGCGATTCGCCAACCTCCAGCCAGTCTTTGAATTTCGTATCCAGGTTAGACCGGAGGGAGTAACGTTCGAAACCGGTGTGCATTAGGATCCCTTCTTCCCTCATGTATCCGCCGGATAGGGCGTAGCTGCTCCTGATTGTTCCACCGCTGACGGTAAGGTTGTAATCCTGGAGTCCACCTGTCCGGTAAATTTCATCGTACCAGTCGGTCCCTTTCTTATTCGCCGCCATGATGAGGTTATCCGGCCAGGAGTAATCTTCCAGGTCGAAATCTACACCAAGCACTCCCCTTGCCGGAAGGATATAATCCGGAATATCGGGTGCAGCACCATAGCCATACAATGCATTTCCGGGAGGAACACCGTCATTGGCAGCTTCCAGCCACAACAATTCACCGTATTCCTGCGTGTTCAGCAGGTCATACTTGTTGGTGGCATTGGACATACCGTAACGAACTGAAAAATTGACCTTCGGATCACCGGGTTGTCCCCGTTTTGTAGTGATGATGATCACACCGTTTGCACCTCGTGCACCATAGATTGCCTGCGAGGCAGCATCCTTCAGGACGGATACCGACTCGATTTCATTCGGGTTTACCTGGTTAAGCCCCCATTTGGTGGGCACACCATCAATCACATACAGCGGGTCATTGTTGTTGATGCTTCCCAGTCCACGAATGCGAACGGTAACATCTCCTCCCGGTACGTGGGAATTGAGGATGCTAACACCGGATGTCCGCCCCTGAAGTGCGTGGCCAAGGTTGGTCGCCGGCATTTCAGCCAGATCATCCGACTCAACCGTCACCACTGCACCTGTCAATGCCTCCCTGATCTGTGAAGCATATCCGGTTACAACCACTTCATCCAAACCGAAAACATCCGATTCCAGGACCACATCGATTGAGCTCCTGTCCCCAATGGTTTCCTCTACGGTTTTCATCCCTACAAACGTAAACATCAACACCAGGGCATCTTCCGGAACGGTAAGAGAATAATTCCCATCAAAATCTGTGATTGTCCCGATAGTTGTTCCTCTGACAACCACAGATACACCAGGAATCGAGCTACCATCTTCCTGACTGGTAACCACTCCTGTAATTGCTTGCTGTGCCATTAGCTGAAAACCAATAAACACGAACAAAGCAATCAGACTCGTAAATTTTTTCATAAAGTAGAGTGTTAGGTTAATGAATAGGTTAAAAAATTATATTTAGGTTATTAAAAAATCTGATCATAATAGATGTATCAGGTTATTTTGAAAATCTAAATTAATACAATTGTTCCGTATTGACAAATAAAAATCAGTGATTTTCTTTCTTTGAACAGATGATCATCCTTTTGTGATCATAAAATGGATGCATCGGCTTTCCTATGCACTTATATTTTTATTTTAACTGTATACTAATCAAGTGGTTAAATATACGTAAAAAACGATATTTTACATAAATTTAATATTTTCATCCGTCAGACCCCGAATGGGTCAGACGGTACAGTGGAATTTATTATATTGTCATGGCATTTGTTAAAACATAATTCTTATCCTTCTCCAATGAACAAATTGAATCAGAAAAGTGTCAGCAGGACTTCATTTTCGGGGCCTGTTTATATGTATTTCCTGGTCATTTTACGGGTCGCTATCGGGTGGCATTTTCTATATGAAGGGATTATTAAGCTTATGGATCCCAACTGGTCGTCAGCGGGTTTCCTGGCTGAATCCTCCTGGATTTTTTCCGGTATCTTCCACCGGATGGCTTCAGAACCGGGCATTCTCCAGATGGTGGATTTTCTGAACACCTGGGGGTTGATCCTGATCGGTCTGGGATTATTCCTGGGTCTTTTTACCCGGCTTTCTGCGATTTCAGGTATTGTTCTCCTTGGACTTTATTACATCGCGAATCCTCCGTTTATTGTAACCGGTTCTTCGATTGCCGTGGAAGGGCATTACCTGTTCGTTGATAAAAACCTGGTTGAACTGATTGCCCTGCTGGTTTTAACATTCTTTCCCACAGGGAAGTTTCTCGGATTAGACTATTTCATTCTACCTATCCGAAAATGGAAATCCGATAATCGTGAGGAGGAGGCAGCGAAAGAAAAGCTGGTGCAGGATGCAGTCCCTGCATCTTCCGGGAGAAGAGAATTACTGAAGCATCTCGCTACTCTACCCATACTGGGTGCCTTTGCATACGCCTATATTAAAAAGAGAAAATGGGAGAGCTTTGAGGAGAAGAGGCTGATGGATTATGATTCAGCCAGGCCGGATGCAACGACGGGTAGTACCATTAAAACCTTTCATTTTGCCAGCCTGAAAGAGTTGAAAGGGACACTTCCGCAGGGTCATATTAAAGATCTGAAAATCAGCAGAATGATTCTTGGTGGCAACCTGATCGGCGGATGGGCACACGCTCGGGACCTGATCTATGTTTCGAAACTGGTTAAAGCCTACCATACCGACCAAAAAGTGTTTGAAACCTTCAGGCTTGCCGAAATGTGTGGTATCAATACGATACTAACCAACCCGCAATTGTGCAGGGTGATCAATGAATACTGGCACAAAGAAGGAGGTAAGATTCAGTTTATTTCAGATTGTGCGGTTAACAACAACGCCATGGAGGGTATAAAGATATCGATCGATGGTGGTGCCCATGCATGTTATGTACAGGGTGGAATAGCTGACCAGCTTGTCCTTGACGGAGAAGTGGATGAGATTGGTAAAGCGCTTGATTTTATTCAGCAAAATAACCTGCCGGGTGGTATTGGGGCCCATTCGTTACGAACCATTCAGGAATGTGTTCGGATTGGATTGAAACCGGATTTCTGGGTAAAAACGCTGCATCATAAGCAATACTGGTCTGCAAAGCCGGAAGAGGAATTTGATAACATCTGGTGTAAGGAACCGGAGCAAACCATTGCGTTCATGAATGATCTGGAAGAGCCCTGGATAGCCTACAAAATCCTTGCGGCAGGAGCCATTCATCCGAACGAAGGATTTCCCTATGCCTTCAGCAATGGTGCGGATTTTATCTGTGTCGGGATGTACGATTTTCAGATTGTTGAAGATGTGAACATTGCCCTGGACGTTCTGAACAGAGATCTGAAACGTATCCGGCCGTGGAAAGGATGATCCAATTGTAACTCTCCGAAGGAGTCTCCCGTAGGGATCTGCCATAGGCATGGCTATACCACCTTCGGGGCTTTGGACAATTGTAATTCGATGGTAACTCGATAGTCAGACAATATTCATACGGTTGTCATACAACTTTCATACGATTGCCAAATCTTACGAAAATCCAAATGAAAAAAGCCAAATAGCAAACAATAAACAATAGTTTAATCTCAAATTTGTCAATCTTGAAGTATTGGAATTTTGATCATTGGATATTATTTGAAATTTGTTTTTTGTTATGTGTTGATTTACACAATGGGTGATTCGGAATTGGAAATAGTCAAAATAATAATCATATAATTATCATTCTCTAAAAAATAAAGGGGGGAAACAATTATGCGAATTCATGTTATCATCACACTACTTTTAGTATCTGCACTGACCTATGCTCAGCCGGAAACACCGGTTGAAGAATGGACCGGAAAAACGATACTTCTGGTCGGAGCTCACCCGGACGATGATGTTTACTCACAGGGAACCCTTGCCATGCTTCAAGATCATGGAAATGAAGTTTTTGTTGCTGTGCTTACAACCGGAAATGTAGGAACTCAGGATCCTGATCTCTCTATGATGGACCTGGCAAACATCAGGCGGGAGGAGGAATTGGCTGCACTGGCTGAACTGGGGATCCCGGCAGATCATTACATTAACCTGGGGTACGATGATGGGATGCTGGAATATGAAAACAAAAAGGACGTAGTTGCCCAGCTCGTACGCCTTATCCGAAAGATCAGACCAGATGTAGTTTTTTCATTCGACCCCGGGAAAGGAGAACAACGATGGCATAAAGCCGACCACCGGGCGTCTGCCATGTTGACTGCCGATGCAGCACGAGCAGCCATGTGGCCCCTGCTTTTCCAGGGGCAAATTACCATGGAGGGATTAAAGGCACATACCATACCGGAATACATGCTTTACGACTCTGCTGAAGAAGATATCAATACCTGGATTGACATATCCGATTATGTGGATAATAAAATAAATGCCATGATGAAGTATGTCAGCCAATGGAGTTCAGGCTGGTATAATTATACCGGTCCTGAATTGCCGGCAGAGGAAAAGCAGCTGGTTAAGGAACGGGTAAGCAGCCGTATTCATTACCGGGACGGCGAAGCCGTCGAAGGATTCCGATATTACAAAGGTTCTCCCGATGGAATTGGGAGGTAGTTTTAGTTGATACGTTATAAGTTGATAAGTTATAAGTTTTTAGGGGTCGGTCATGTATTCTGGGTACTCGGTGTAATGGCAGAGGGAATGGAGCATGGAGCATCCGCCTTCGCCAAAGCTTCGGCGGACAAAGTAGGGAATAGAGTAAAAGAATGATGAGTGAAGAATGATGAATTATGAATGATGTGAGATAGAAAAATGCAAACCCCGTTAGGGGTGACATGTTTTTAGAATGAATAGGAAGCAATGAATTCAGGTCCAACTACAACAATATATTGCGGGAATTCGCTTCATGGACCGCAATATACCAAGCGTTCATAAGAATTGCATGTAATCATGGTTCTCTATCTTCAGATCCATATAAGGTTTTCCCCTTGAATAAAAACCCAGTTGAATTGGTTTATTTGATGCTCCGGTAGATACGGCTGCAGGTAGGTATGACAATAAATTATCGATGAATTACAGCTTCATTCCTCAAATCCTCCCCATGGATGTCCTGGTTCATCCGGATGGTGGTTATAGGCGAAGTCAAAATAGAAATTCGACACGTTACACAGGACAACAGGATAAGTACAAGCAGGGGGAGTGGTATTATTTTCGTGGGCTTAGGATTTTTAGCATGAAAATGTTTACTTTACAGAAGTGCCAAATCTATAAATTACCGGCCACTTTTAATCACTGACCCCTTTAAACTTTTTTGCATGAACGATCAAACATCTGCCAAACCCATTAAACCAAAACGGTTGGTTTCACTGGATGCATTACGCGGTTTTACCATTGCGGCAATGGTTATTGTAAATGATCCCGGATCATGGCGTCATGTTTACGCTCCACTTCGGCATGCCGAATGGAACGGGTGCACACTCACCGATCTGATCTTTCCTTTCTTTCT